>NZ_VCQZ01000005.1 GCF_005938195.1 Paenibacillus thermoaerophilus | reverse complement strand
ACCTGCAAAGAGCGGCAAAAATGCTCCAAAACTAACATGGAAACCGATCATTAGGGAAAGTTCCCCCTCACAACCCAGCCAGCAACCCGAAACTATTTTTGAAAATCGACTTTTTCAGGAGCAACTAGTTAAAATCACGCAGGCGATGAATCGATTCGTTTGGGCGATCCGGAAGCGGACAGTCCCTTTTTTGTGCGGTAAATAAATTTTACAAACAATTTTACAAAAAACGATTCCATGGTATATATAAAATATGAAAGTTTCATAGGGGGACCCAAATCATATGATCAAGATGAAAGAAATAGCGGAGCTTGCGGGCGTCTCGATCTCGACCGTGTCCAATGTGCTGAACGGACGCAAAAACGTCGGACAAGCGACCAGGGAGAGAGTGCTGCAAATTTGCTCGGAATACGGATACCATCCGAATCTGTCAGGCAAAAAAGCAAAATCCGCTAATTCCAATACAATCGTGTTTGTATTCAGCGATTTCGATCGTGATTTTTACTTGAAAATTATCGAAGGCATCAGTGATTGCCTGACGGAAAACGGGTACGATCTGATGATCTGCACGAACAAATCCGCCGCCAACTTTATGCGCGGCAGCTTGGCGAGCGGCGCGATCATCCTGGACGGAAGCCTGACGGACGATTTTTTGATCTCCGTCGCAAAACCCGACTTTCCCGTCGTGCTGATGGACCGGATTATCCGGAACGAACAGGCCGAAACCAAAAGCGTCATCGTCGACAACTATCCCGTCATGTGCGAGATGGTGCAGGGGCTGGTGGACAAAGGCTTTAAGCGGTTCGGGTTTATCGGCGGGCTGGACTTTACGTTGGACAATCAGGAACGTTATGCCGGGTTTACGGATACGCTGGCGAAAAACAATATCGAATTTGACCGCAAATATTATTTCCATGGAAATTATCGCGAAAAAAGCGGTTATCAGGCAGCCAAAATCATGCTGTTAAGCAACGATTTGCCCGAGGTCGTCGTCTGTGCGAACGACAACATGGCGATCGGTGCCATCAAAGCGTTCGAAGAAAACAAGATCCGCGTGCCGGACGATATTTCGGTTACGGGGTTCGACGATTCCGTTCTGGCGGAGATGAAAGGATTGACGACCATATCCATCCCGCGGTACGAGAGCGGTTATCTGGCGGCCAAGGAGCTGCTCGCCATGCTGGAAGGAACGGCAAATAAGGAGCCGTTCAAACTGGGCGCAACCATCAAGTGGAGAAAGACGGTGAAATAATCAAAGTAAAACAATTGGGTTTTTAATAAAATGAAAATTATTTTATGATTATTTTCACGTAAAACGCATTCAAAATTTATTGACATCCCCCGGTTAAAACAATATATTAGGAATTGAGAGCGTTTACTACATGAGGATTTGGGGGCGAAGTGATTGAAAAAGGTAAAAAGCGCATTCGGTTTACTAACAGCGACGGCTTTGCTCGCGACGATGGTGGGATGCGGCGGTTCCGCAGGCGACGATTCCTCCGCGACTTCCTCGCCGGCCGGAACGGAGAAGCTGAAGAAAATTTCGATTTTCCAATCGAAAGTCGAAATTGCCGAACCGCTGGAAGCTTTGGTGAAAAAGTACAAGGAGGAAACCGGCAACGAGGTTGAAGTATGGGGCGCTGCCGGCGACGCTTATTCGACGCAGCTTCAGGCCAAGCTGACGGCGAACGAAGGCCCGACCATCTTCAGCGTCGGTACCGGGGCGGAAGCGGAAAAGTTTAAATCCTACTACTACGATCTGAGCAACGAACCGTATGTGAAAAACATCGCCCCGAATATGGCGCTGAAGATCGACGGCAAGGTAGTCGGCGTACCGTACGGCGTGGAAGGGTTCGGCTTGGTGTACAACAAGAGCCTGGTCGACCCGAAGGACGTAACGAATCTCGAATCGTTTACCAAAACGCTGGAGAAACTGAAAGCGGAAGGCAAGAACGGTCTGAGCCTCTCTCAGGAAGCATATTTCCTGATCGGGCACATCATCAATACGCCGTTCGCGCTGCAGCCCGATCCGCAAGCGTTCATCGAGAAGCTGAACAAAGGCGAAGTCAAAATGGCGGATACGAAAGAGTTCCAGGAGTTCGCGAAATTCATGGAAGCGATTAAAGCGAACACCAAGAATCCGATGGAAGTCAAATACGACACCCAAATGGGCGACTTCGCGACAGGCAAAACGGCGATGGTTCATCAAGGCAACTGGAGCTATTCCATGTTGAAGGATTACGGGGATCTGGGCTTTGAGATCGGGATGATGCCGTTGCCGCTGGCCGGCAACAACAAGCTTGCCGTAGGCGTGGCGAGCAACTGGGTCATCAACGGCAAAGCCAGCGCGGATGAGATCAAAGCGGCGAGCGCTTTCCTGAACTGGCTGTTTACGAGCGAAACCGGCAAAAACGCGATCGTGAAGGAGTTCAAATTTATTCCGGCGATGGTGAACATCGAGGCGGCCGATCTGGACCCGCTGTCCAAGGCGGTCCACGAGGCGACGAAGAGCGGACAGACGATTCCGTGGGCCAACAACTATTTCCCGCAAGGGATCATCGTGAACGATCTGGCACCCGCAGCGCAAGAGTTCTTCCTGAAAAAGGACATGACCGGCGAACAATTCCTGCAGAAGCTGGACGCCGCATGGGCCAAAGCTGCAAAATAATCCATCTGTCTTGAGATAAAACGAAAGCCTAGCCTCGCAACGTGGCTTTAGGCTTTCGTTTTTCTTCCGCCAGTCAAGACTTTATTTCGAAATGAGTGAAGCGACATGAATTCAAGAAAGGACATCGGGTGGTACCTTCTCTTTACGATGCCCTTGCTGTTTATATTCACGACGGTCGTATTAATTCCGTTTATTATCGGAATCGGCTATTCGTTCGTGAGCTGGGACGGCATACCGGCCAACCCGAAGACGTTTGTCGGTTTTGACAACTACGTCGAGCTGTTCAAGGACAAACGGTTTCTTCAGTCCGCCTGGCACACGGTTCAGTTCACCTTGTTGGCGCTGATTATCGTGAACGTGTCGGGGCTGTTGCTGGCGCTGCTCGTGACGGCCGGGCTGCGTGTCAGCAACGCCGCGCGGACGATGTTTTTCCTGCCGAACCTGATCGGCGGTCTGATTCTCGGGTATATTTGGCAATTCATCTTTACGGACATCTTCAAATTCATCGGCGAAAAAACGGGGCTGGAGCATATTTTCTTTAACTGGCTGCTGGACCCGAAGTTTGCGCTGTACGCGATGGTTATCGTCTTTACGTGGCAGATGGCCGGATATACGATGATTATTTATATCGCCGGCATCCAGGGCATTCCGGACGATTTGATCGAGGCCGCCAAGGTGGACGGCGCGAACCTGCGGCAAAGGCTGACGAAAATCGTGTTCCCGCTGTTGATGCCTTCCTTCACCGTTTGCTTGTTCCTGACGTTGTCCGGCGCCTTCAAAATTTTCGATGTCAACCTGTCGTTGACGAAGGGCGGACCGAACAACGCCACGGAGATGTTCGCGATGAATATTTACAATGAAATATTCGCCTACAGCCACTATGGGCTCGGCCAGGCTAAAGCGATCATATTTTTCCTGATCGTGGCGATCCTGACGTTGACCCAGGTTGCCATCACGAAGAAGAGAGAGGTGCAAATGTAATGAAACGAACAAGCAAATGGATATTGGAATTGTTGCTTGTCCTTGTTGCGCTTGCATTCCTCTCTCCGGTCTATATCATGGTCGTCAACTCCTTCAAGAACCGCGCGGAACTGTATGAGAACGCTCTGGCCTTGCCTTCATCGCTAAGCTTCGAATACTACGTCAAAGCGATGGAGAAGATGAACTTTCTCAACGCGTTCGCCAACTCCTTGTACGTGACGATCGTTTCGGTCATTATCGTCGTGATTTTGGCTTCTATGACGGCGTGGATGCTGGTCAGGAAGGACAACAAGATCAGCAAAACGATCTTTATGACGTTTGTCGCCACGATGCTGATTCCGTTCCAGACGCTGATGATGCCGCTGATGCAAGTGATGGACTGGATTCGCACGCATCTTCATATCCCGATGCTGAATACGCATGAGGGCTTGATCTATATGAACGTCGGCTTCCATGCCAGCATGGCGGTGTTCCTGTATCACGGCTTCATCAAATCGATTCCGGTCGCCCTGGAGGAAGCCGCGACGCTGGACGGCTGCAGCAAGTTCGGCGTGTTCTGGCGGATCGTGTTCCCGATGCTGAAGACGATTACGGTCACGATTGCGATTCTGGACGTCATCTCGATGTGGAACGACTACTTGCTTCCGTCTCTGACGCTGTCCGATAAAGATCTGCGGACGATTCCGCTGTCGACCTTCTATTTCTTCGGCGAATTCACCATCGTGTGGAATCTGGCGATGGCCGGGCTGACGCTGGCGATTGTGCCGGTTGTCGTCTTCTACTTTTTCGCGCAAAAATACATCATTAAAGGCATTGCAGCAGGAGCGGTTAAATGAACATCAACAAGACCTGGTGGAAAGAATCCGTTGTGTATCAAGTGTATTGGAGGAGCTTTTACGACTCGGACGGCGACGGCTACGGCGATTTGGAAGGTCTGATCCAAAAGCTCGATTACATCAAGGAGTTGGGCGTCGATATCATCTGGCTGAACCCCGTATACGAGTCGCCCGACAAGGACAACGGATACGACATCTCCGACTACGAAGCCATCATGCCGAAAGCCGGCACGATGGAAGTCTGGGAAAGACTGCTCTCGGAGGTTCATGCCCGCGGGATGAAGCTGATCATGGATCTGGTCGTCAATCACACATCCGACCGGCATCCGTGGTTCCTGGAGTCGAGGTCGTCCCGGGACAATCCCAAGCGGAATTGGTATATATGGAAGGATGCGAAGGACGGAAAAGCCCCCACCAACTGGCGTTCGTACTTCTCGCCGTCGGCGTGGGAATGGGACGAGGCCACGGGGCAATATTACTTTCATTCGTTCGCCGTCGAACAGCCGGATTTGAATTGGGAGAACCCGGAATTGCGCCAGGAAATATACCGAATGATGAGATTTTGGCTGGATAAAGGCATAGACGGCTTCCGGCTGGACGCGATCGCGCTGCTGGCCAAGCCGAAAGCCTTCTCCGATGCGGAGAATCCGGCGGATATCCGGTATTTGGCGAACAATCCCGGTCTGCACGACTATATCCGGGAGATGAACGAGCAAGTTTTCCGACATTACGATATGATGACGGTGGGCGAAACGGCGTTTGTCTCTCCCGAAGAAGGTTTGAAATTCGTGGGGGAAGACCGCAATGAGTTAAATACGCTGTTTCATTTCGAAGTGTGCGACGAGATGCCGTCGTGGGACATGCGCCGCTTCAAGGAGATTCAGAGACGCTGGTATCAGGTTCTGTGGGGCAAAGGCTCGAATTCCCAGTTTTTGAATAACCACGACCATACGCGACAAGTCACCCGATACGGAAACGACGGCCCGTACCGGGTGCAATCCGCCAAGCTGCTCGCGACCATGCTGCACACCTTGCCGGGCATCCCTTATATTTATCAAGGCGAAGAAATCGGCATGACCGGCGTGCGGTTCGATTCCATCGACCAATACAACGATATCGCGATGAAGAACCGTTACGAGGAAGAAGTCCGGAAAGGCCGGGACCCGCAGGAGGTTCTGCGAAGCCTGCAAGCGCTCAGCCGCGACAATTCCCGTACGCCCATGCAATGGAACGATTCGCTGAATGCGGGATTTACGACCGGCACTCCGTGGATCAACGTGAATCCGAATTACAAAGAGATCAACGTGGAGAAGGATCTGGCCGATCCGAATTCCATTTACCGATACTATCAGAAGCTGATCCGGCTGCGCAAAGATCACGAAGTCATGGTGTACGGCGATTTCGAGGAGCTGCCGGAGTGGATGGAAGACGAACGTCTCTATGTGTATACCCGGACGTTGGGCGATACCCGCTGGCTAATCGTGCTCAATCACTCCGACGACCCGTCGTCTATACGATTGCCCGCCGCGTACCGGGAATTTACCTTGAACTTATTGTTGTCCAACTATCCGGAGAACGAAGCCGATTCCGCCGACCGTATCGAGCTTCGTCCCCACGAAGCGCGGATTTACGAGCTTCGCCGCCCGTAGGGAAGGCGCAAAGGCGAGCCCCGCTGCCCGTGGGGAGGCGACTCGGCTGATAAAAAACGGCGATGTCAGGGATTAGCTCCCATACCGTAAACAGGTATTGATGGTTTCACCTGTTTACCGTATGGATGCCTATCACCCTGTTGCATCGCCGTTTGTTTGTGGTGCGCCCGGCAGACATGGTGCGTCCGGCAGACATGGTGCGTCCGGCAGACAGACGGGACCCGCCAGGCCGCCGCAGGTTTCGCCGCCGCCGCTGGGGAAACGAGCTGCGCGACCCTCCGGCAGGTGCAAGCATACGCGTGCCGCCGGGGTTACGGACAAACGCGCCGCGCCGCGGGTTCGGCCGCCGTCGCCGCTGGAGTGCAAAATTACACTCTATACCGCAACTTCTCGCCATAATCGGTTGCTGGAATGCAAAAATACACTTCGGATCGCTGCCGCGGGACCCATTTCGCGGAATTTCCAATAATGGAGTGTATGTTTGCAATAAAATCGACCATTTCCCCGCGTGTGGCAGGATTAAAGTGTAAATTTGCATTTGAGCGTGCCCGAAGGCAAGGGGAACTGTTTGAGTGTGTCGGGGGAACACACGCGACCTATCGAGCAAGTGCAAGCATATGCATCTCGCCGCCGGGGTTGCGAACAAACACACCGCGCTGTGGGTTCAGCCGCCAGGGGCAATCGTACGCGTGCCGCCGCCGGGGTTGCGGACAAACGAGCCGCGCCGCGGGTTCCGCCGGCGGATGCAATCGGGTGCGTGCCGGCGGGACGGCGGACGTTGTAGAGTCTGCGTTGTCAACTCGCGGACAAGCGGAGGATCGTGCGCCCTTTGTGGTTGGCATTCAATATGTCCGAGAGCGCTTGAGGCAGCTCCTGAAGCGAAACTTCGCGGTGTACGAGCGCTTCGAGATTATGCGGCTTTAAGTCACCGGCCATGCGCGCCCACAGACTTCGTCTGCGGTCGGCGGGGCAAAAGACGGAATCGATGCCGAGCAGGTTCACTCCGCGCAGAATAAACGGGAAGACGGTCGCCGGCACAGCCGTCCCCCCGGTCAGGCCGCTTGCGGCAACGGAACCGCCGTAGGCGATCTGGCTCAATATGGCGGCCAGGGAGCTTCCCCCGACCGAATCGACGGCGGCCTGCCAGCGCTGCTTGTTCAGCGGCTTGCCGCCGCTTCCGGCCGTGTCCTCGCGGGAGATAACCTCGGCGGCGCCAAGCGACCGCAAATAAGCGGCAGCCTCCGGCTTGCCCGTGCTGGCCACGACACGATAGCCTTTCTTGCTCAGCATGGCAATGGCGGCTCCGCCCACGCCTCCGGTCGCTCCCGTCACCAGGACGTCCCCCTTGTCGGGCGACAAACCGTTCTCCTCCAAGCGTTCGATGGATAAAGCGGCCGTGAAGCCCGCGGTTCCGTAGATCATCGCTTCCCGCAGCGACAGTCCGTCGGGCAGCGGGACGACCCAATCCGCCGGCAACCGCGCATATTCGCTAAACCCTCCGTAGTGGGTCACGCCGATGCCGTAGCCGGTGGCCAGAATGGGCTGCCCTTCGCGAAAGCGGCTGTCGGCGGACGACACGACGTGCCCCGCCAGATCGATTCCCGGGATAAATGGGTATGACTTCAGAATTTTGCCGTCGGGAATACAAGCCAAGCCGTCCTTGTAGTTGACGCTGGAATAGGCGACTCGAATAAGGACTTCCCCCGCAGGCAATTGATCGAGCGAAACGTCTTTGACGGCGACGGAAAAAGTATCGGCATTTTCAACTACCAATGCTTGAAAGGCTGAGGACATGGGCAGATCTCCTTCTCGAATCGGGCGCTCATTTTATAGCTTCATTATAGGGCGGACGGCGGGGCGGGACAACTTTACCGTTATCCGATTCCGTTCGAATTCGCGAAAGCTCTGCCATTGCCGATGATGACGGGTTGTTGCTGCGGAAAATCATATTTCTGCGGATGCTGATAACTGTAACCATAGGCCGGGTGGCCATGCGACTGGTCAATATGGGCCGTATGGTCCGCCGCTTGATGCCGCGCCTGATACTTCTTGCAATCGTGGGGCGGGCCGATGAAGACCGTGCGGGTGATGGGAGCCAGCGTTTCTTTGACTTTTGCCTCGTCGAGGCAATACGAATGCGCGAGCACTTCGGCCGGGGTCAAGCGCAGGAGATCGGAACCGCCGATAAATTCCGGAATGGGCGCATCGAAGACCGCCAACAAATGCGTGTTGTCGACCGTCGCGATTTCGTAATGCCACCAGGCTTGAGGCACATTCGCCACCTGGCCCGGCCGGATCGGGAAGTTGAGTAGCTCTTGCGTGAACGGGTTGATCAGCGAGACGACAGCCGCTCCGGATACGCAATACACCAATTCCGAGGCGTTTTGATGGTAGTGGGGCTCGACGATGTTGCCCGTGCTGAGGTAAATATCGAGCAGGGATACATTTCCCAACGTGTTCAGTTGCTTGATGGAAAGAGCGTTAATGTAATTCCGGTCGTTTTTTTTGAAGAACAGATTGTCGCTCAGATCGTAAGTAAACTGCACGTATGGCGAAGTGTAGTCCATATATGAAATCGCCACTTCGTTTCCTCTCCTTCACTTCGAAAATAGGCGTTTGACTGATGGGATACCATATGCGCCTTTCCAGATGATGGTGCTTGCCGTGAAAGTTCGGGCCATCCGCGCGTTTCGGCAAAAACGGTTTGACTTTGACGCTGCGTAAAGGTGTACAGTTAAGTTGTCGGGAGGGAAGCCGCATGGAATACACCGTACAGAAGCTGGGGCGCCTGGCCGGGATCAGCCCCAGAACGCTTCGGTATTACGACGAGATCGGGATTCTGAAGCCGGCCAGAATCAGCTCGTCCGGATACCGGATTTACGGTCAGGCGGAAGTTGACCGGCTGCAGCAAATCCTGTTCTACAGGGAACTCGGGGTCAGTCTGGACCACATCAAGCAAATCATGGACTCCCCGGGCTTCGACCGGGTCAAAGCGCTGAAGGAACATCGCGAGCAGCTCCTCGGCAAGAGACGGCAGTTGGATTTGCTTATCGCCAATCTGGACAAAACGATCGCTTCGGCAGAAGGGAGAACCACGATGGCCGACAAGGAAAAATTCGAAGGATTCATACGAAAAAAGGTGGAAGACAACGAGAAAGCATACGGGAAAGAAATCCGCGAGAAGTATGGCGACGATGCCGTAAACAAGTCGAATCAGAAGGTGTTGAACATGACGCCCGAGGAGTACGAAGAGGCGGCGCGGCTGGCAGAGGAGGTGTCCGCCGTTCTGGCCGAAGCGTTCAAAACCGGCGACCCCGCAGGCGAGCTCGCGCAAAAAGCGGCGGATTTGCATAAGCGGTGGTTGACCTTTTACTGGAGCGAGTACAACAAAGAAGCGCATGCGGCCCTGGCTCAAATGTATGTGGACGACGAGCGGTTTAGGGCGTATTACGACAGCAAGCAGCCGGGAACGGCCGAATTTTTGCGGGACGCCATCCGTATCTATACGGGCGTTAACCGATGATAGAAGGAAGCAGCATCCGCGGACCCGGGTCCGCAGATGCTGCTTTTTGTACGTGTGCGTAAATCCAAAAGGAACGATGCTCGCAGCCAGGATGTTGACTTCATCAAACCTTTAAGCGCCAGCCTGAGTCGAAATCTGCGGAAAATCGGACAAACGCTCGGAAACAGCGCGGACATCGTCATCCGGGAAGTTCGCGTCGGCCAAACCGGCGACAATCGGATTGCGTACACCGACGGCCTTACGGATACGAAGGCCGTTTCGGAATTCATCCTGGAGACGGTTATGCTGGATATGAACCGCATGGAATTCGCGGAACCGGAACCGAGGTTCTCGTTCAACCCCTTGCAATTCCTGAAAGACCGCGCTGTAACCATCGGCGACATCCGGGACATTGCCGACTACGGGAGCTTATTTAACGCTTTGCTGTCCGGGGATACGATCGTTTTGGTCGACGGGCAAGCCGAGGGTATTGCCGCCGGCGCACGGAACTGGAAAGACCGCGGCGTAAAAGAAGCGGCTGCGGAATCGGTCGTACGCGGCCCCCGCGAAGGGTTCTCCGAGGCGGATTCCTTATCTCCTGTTGGCCGGGTTGTGCTTGCCGTTGGTTTTGTACGTGCTCCATAAATGGAGAAAAAAACAGGAACGCCGATCAACGCGCAACGGGAACGGTCCGATTCGGCCGGTGCCTTCTCCCGATTCTTCTTCCTGATCGGGGAAGCCGCGGTGTAAGTCAACGGCAAAATCCCGGCGCATCGGCAAAAAACAGTTGTAAACGAAGCGTTTATTTGTTACTATGATATTGGATTTAGTAAAAATATTAACTAAAAAACGGAGATCCGAAATGGCTACCATAAAAGATATCGCCCAACAAGCCCATGTATCCGCCGCAACGGTATCGCGGGTGCTGAACAACGACGCCTCGCTGTCGGTCAGCGAGGAAACGCGGGAACGCATCTTCATGATCGCCGAGCAATTAAATTACAAGCCTTCCCGGATCAAACGCCTGAAAAATGAAAACCGCCTGTCGCGCAAGGAAATCGGTCTTTTTCTGTGGGCGACGCCGGAAGACGAGAAGCACGATCCCTACTTCCTCTCCATCCGGAGAGGCATCGAGATGCGGTGCGAGGAGCTGGGCATCGCCATCGGAAAAGTCATGCGGGGGAACAGCCAGCCCGATATCCAGCCGATGGATCATTTGGACGGCTTGATCGTGGTCGGTTCGGTTGACGAACAGGACATATCCAAATTGTTTCGCAATAAAAACGCGGTTGTTTTAGTAAATCATACGGAAGATCTCAAGGGTTACGATTCGGTGAAGCTGTATTTCAAGCAAGCGGTCGAAGACGTCATGAATCATCTCTTTTCCCTGGGCCATACCGAAATCGGTTACATTGGCGGGAACGAGCATATTTACAAGCTGGGTCCCGATCACAAAGGACAGCCGGTGAACGATCCGAGAAGAGTTCATTTCGAACGGATCATGAAGGAGAAGGGATGGTTGAAACCGGAATTCGTCCATACCGGCGAATGGACGACGAACAGCGGTTATGAAATCATGCGGGAGATGCTGAAGCAGCCGAACCGTCCGACCGCTTGCTTCATCGCCAGCGACCCGATGGCGATCGGCGCGCTCCGCGCCTTGCACGAACAGGGCGTGAAGGTGCCGGAAGAAATGGCGATCGTCGGTTTCGACGATATCGAAGTTTCCGCTTATGTGAACCCGCCGTTGACGACGGTGAAAGTATATCCCGAACAATTGGGAAAAACGGCTGTGCAGTTGCTGCTGGAACGGCTGGAAGGGAGGGAAGTGCCTCTTCACGTCACCGTCGCCACGACGCTTGTCGTTCGGGATAGCTGCGGCGGCGGGGGATGATCCCGATGCGGATGCGAATTCGAATCCGCACGGAAGCATCCGCAGCTTCCCGCTTGAAAGGGGATGATCGATGCGTAAGGGCCGGTAACAAAAAAAAGCCCAGGCCGGAAGGCCCGGGTGCAAAAGAAAAAATATAATCCGCTATCTATTGTAAAGAACAAAGAGACCGAATTCAAACACCATTTCATGCGCCAAGGGGAGAATGCGAATGAACAAGAAATGGACGACTTTCTCCGTCTGCGTCTTGACCGCGGCATCCGTCGCGGGCTGCGGCGCAGGCGGAACTGGCGGCGCCAAAGATGAAAGCGCTGCAGGCAAACAGGTAGAAATCCAATTTTTCCAATATAAACCGGAAGCCCGGGGGACCTTCGATGAACTGATCAAGCAGTTCGAAGCTCAGAACCCGAATATCAAAGTGGTGCACAACAACCCTCCGGATGCGTCCACTGTCTTGAAAACAAACGTGGCCCGCGGCGACGTTCCGGACGTGATCGCGATCGGCGGAGACAACGTCTATGCTTCTCTTGCGCAGTCCGGCGTATTCGCCGACTTCACGGGAGCGCCGGAGCTGGCCAACATCCAGGAAGCTTACGTGCAGATGATCAAGGACGTGGCGGGTACGGACAACGCTTATGCGATTCCGTATGCGGCCAACGCCAACGGGGTCATTTACAACAAAACGATTTTCAAAGAGTTGAATCTGTCCGTTCCGAAGACGTGGGACGAGTTCATCGCGATCTGCCAAAAAATTCAGGCGGCCGGCAAACTGCCCTTTTATTTTACGTTTAAAGATTCCTGGACCACGCTGCCTTCCTTCAACGCCATCGCGGCGAGCCTGCAGGAGGACCGCTTCTTCGAGAAGCGCAAAGCCGGGCAGACGACGTTTGCCGCCGGGTACAAGGAAATCGCGGAGAAATACCTGCAGCTTATGCAGTACGGCCAAAAAGACCTTTTCGGCAAAGGCTACAACGACGGGAACGTAGCGTTCGCAAACGGCGAATCGGCCATGTATCTGCAAGGCGTATGGGCGATCCCGGAAATCAAGAAAGCGAACCCGAACATCGAGCTCGGCGTGTTCCCGCTCCCGGCCTCCAACGATCCGGATCAAAATCTGCTCGTGTCCGGGGTCGACCTGCTCGTGACGATGTCCGCTTCGACGAAGCATCCGGAAGAGGCGAAGAAGTTCATCAATTTCCTGATCCGTGCCGAGACGTCCAAGACATACATCGATCAGCAAAAATCGTTCTCGGCCGTCAAAGGCGTGGTTCAGGAGGATGCTTCCGTCTCCGACTTGAAGCCGGTGATCGAGAAAGGCGCGGTCGCCGATTTCCCGGACCACTATATCCCGAGCAGCATGAAGCTGGACCAACTGCTGCAGGAAGCGATCCTGAAGAAAGACGCGGACGGCTTCCTGAAAAAAATGGACGCGGAATGGGACAAAGCGCAAAAACGGTGATGGCTTGAGGCAGCAGCGGGGATGAAACGGGACGAAGCTTCTTCCCGTTTCATCCCTCTGATTTTGGCGAAGGGGTTTTTCCGATGCGAAGCAGCATGAAAACATATTATTGGATGGTGGTGCCCGCCGTCGCCATCTTTTTCGTCTTCCATACGTATCCCGTGCTTATGGGCATTTTCTACAGTTTTACGAACTGGAACGGCTTGTCTCCGGATTACGACTTTGTGGGACTGAGAAATTACCTCAACGTGTTCCGGGACGGCAACGTGCTCGACGCTTACGGGTTCACGATCAAATTCGCCCTCCTGACCACCGTGATCGTCAACACGATCAGCCTGGTTGTGGCTATGGGCCTGAATGCCCGAATCCGGTTGAAAAATTTCTTTCGGGGCGTCTACTTTTTGCCGAACGTACTCAGCATGCTGATTATCGGCTTTATCTTCAACTATCTGTTTTCCAATGTGTTTCCGGACGCGTTCGAACGCATGGGCTTGGATAGCCTGGCGTTTAACATCCTCGGCAAAGAGAATACGGCGTGGATCGGCGTCGTGATCGTCACGGTATGGCAGGCGACGGCGTTTAACATCATGTTGTATCTAGCAGGTCTGCAGACGATTCCGTCCGATTTGTACGAAGCCTCCAGCCTGGACGGCGCGGGAAAATGGAGGGAGTTCTGGAGCATCACGTTCCCGATGATCGCGCCGTTCTTCACCATCAATATGGTGCTGGCGATGAAAAACTTCCTGATGGTGTTCGACCAGATCGTGGCTTTGACCGGGGGCGGTCCCGGAAAAGCGACGATGTCCATTTCGTATCTGATTTATACCGACGGTTTCCAGGGCGGTTCGTTCGCTTATCAGTCGGCGAATGCGGTCGTGTATTTCATCATCATCGTGTTCATTTCCGTGATCCAACTGAAATTTTTGCAAAGACGGGAGATGGATTTGGGATGAACGAGAACCGGACGAATTGGCCGATTACCGCGTTGATCGCTCTGGGATCGCTGATTGTGCTGCTGCCGCTGTATATGGCGGTTATGATCGCGGTGAAAAGTCCCCAGCAAATCGCACAATCCGTGCTGGCGTGGCCCGACGAGTGGCATTGGGGCAATTTTGCGGAAGCGGTCCGGATGACGAATTTCTTTCAGGCGTTCCGGAACAGCGCGGTCATCACGGTGTTTTCCGTTATTTTCACCCTGCTGACGAATTCGATGGTGGCGTACGCCATCTCGCGCAACATGGACCGCAAGTTGTTCAAGGGGTTGTATTACTACTTCGTAAGCGCCTTGTTCGTGCCGTTCCCGATCATCATGCTGCCGATCGTCAAGGAAACGGCGCAGCTAGGCATGAACAATCCGGTTGGCCTGATCCTTTTATATATCGTTTACGGACTGTCGTTCAACATTTTCCTGTATGTCGGGTACTTGAAGAGCTTGCCGCGGGAACTGGAGGAAGCGGCGAAAATCGACGGGGCGAGTATATGGGGAACATTCTGGCGCATTATATTTCCGCTGCTCGGCCCGATTAACGCGACCGTTGCGATTTTGACCTGCATCTGGGCGTGGAATGACTTCCTGCTGCCGCTGGTCATCCTAAGCAAGCCTCATATGACGACGCTGCCGCTCGCGCAGTACGTGTTTCAGTCGAAATTCGGCGTGGAGTACAACTACGCGTTCGCCTCGTACCTGCTGGCCTTGGCGCCCATGGTGCTCGTCTATGTGTTCGCGCAGCGCTGGATTATCGACGGGGTGACCCGGGGCGCGGTGAAATAAGCCGCATGCGGATCAAGGAAAAATCGCAAGGAGTCGAAGCGACAAGATGAATTCATTCAGACCGGCTTATCATTTTCGTCCTGCGCGCAATTGGATGAACGATCCGAACGGGCCGATCGCCGTTAACGGCGAATATCATCTGTTCTATCAATATAATCCGAATGGCGACGAATGGGGCACGATTCACTGGGGACATGCCAAAAGCAAGGACCTCGTTCATTGGGAGCATCTTCCCGTCGCCCTGTACCCTTCCGAAGAACGGGGGGAGCAGCATTGCTTCTCCGGCTGCACTGTCGTACATGAGGGCAGGCCGGCGATCTTGTACACGAGCATCGGCCCGGGCGACCGCAATCCGACGACGGGCGCGCAGCAGTGGATCGCTTACGGGGATGCGGAATGGCTGAAGTGGGAGAAGCCGGGAGAAGGAATCAACCCGATCCTCACCTCCGATATCCACGGAGATCTCGATATCCGGGAATGGCGCGATCCGTACGTGTGGAAGAGGGAAGACGGCCTCTGGCATATGGTTTGCGGAGGCACGCACGGCGGAAGAGGCTGCGCCGTTCTGTACCGCTCTCCCGATTTGTTGAAGTGGGAATTCCTCGGCATCGCGGCCGAAGGCGAAGCCCGCGTCTGGGAATGCCCCAATCTGTTCCGGCTTGGCGGCAAGTGGGTGTTGACCTATTCCCCGGACGACGCCGACAACCGGGTCCGGTACAGGGTGGGGGAGCTGACCGAAAATTTCCGGTTCGTCGCCGAGCGTGAAGGAATCCTCGATTACGGCGGCCGGGAAGGGTTTTATGCCGCCACCACGTTCGAAGACGATCGCGGGCGGCGCATCCTGCTCGGTTGGATGCCGGACAGCGCGCGGGGAACAAGTTCGCTGATCCGCGGCTGGTCGGGCGTGCATGCGCTGCCGCGGGTGTTGACTTTGGACCCGGACACCTTGCGGCTGCGTGCCGAGCCGATCCCGGAGTTAAACGTTCTGCGCGGACGCCATTGGAAACGGGGACCGTTCGCGGTCACAGGGGAAGTGGAGACGGATATCGCAGGCCAGTCGTTGGAGCTGTCGCTTGTCCTGAAAACGGACGAACCGAATGAAGGAGGGATCGGACTGCGCTTGTTCCGCTCGCCTGACGGGGAAGAAGAGACGGTGCTGGAAATCGATCGAAGCCGGAAGCAGGCGGTGCTGCATCGGGCGAAGTCCAGTCTTGACGCCGGAACCCACCGGCACGCTTTGGCGGCCGATCTCCCGCAAGACGGGGAGGGCGATCTCCGGCTGCGCCTCTTTCTGGACCGATCGACACTGGAAGTATTCATCAATGAAGAAGTATGTCTTTCCGCCCGGGTATATCCCATGAGAGAGGACAGCAGCCGGGTTTCCCTTTTCTCCTTCGGAAGCGGCGGTTTGGAAGTCGCCTCCCTCGAAGCGTGGGTCATGAAGCCGGTATGGGAGGAGTAGGAGGAATCAGCGATGGGTATTCACTACGACAAGGAACGGAAATTATTCCATTTGCAAGCCGCGGATACGAGTTATGTCATTCAAATCGTCAAATCGGGTTATCCCGCCCACTTGTATTGGGGCCGCCGCGTTCGCGGCCTTCAATTGGACCGTCTGCTGGAGATGACGTGGCGAAGCTCGTTCTCTCCGGCCACCGAGCCGGGCGATCCGCCGTTATCCCTGGATACGCTGCCGCACGAATATCCGGGTTACGGCAATTCCGACTTCCGCATGCCCGCGTACCAGGCGATGCTTCCGAACGGATCGACGGTGACGGATCTGCTGTACGAGTCGCACGCCATCCGCAAGGGGAAGCCGAAGCTGCCCGGGTTGCCCGCCACTTATGTGGAAAGCGATGACGAGGCGGAGACGCTGGAGCTGACGTTGAAGGACGCCTTGACGGGATTGACGGTTGTGCTGTCTTACACCGTGTTTGAGCATTTTAACGCCATCGCCCGATCCGCGCGGTTGATCAACAATGGCCAGGAGCCCCTCCAACTGCTGCGGGCGTACAGCATGAGCCTCGACTTCGCGCATGACCGTTTCGACATGCTGCATCTGTCCGGCGCCTGGACGCGGGAACGCTACATTCACCGGCGCCGGCTCGAACCGGGCCTCCAGGCGGTCGAAAGCCGCCGCGGAGCGAGCAGCCACGCGCAAAATCCGTTTATCGCGCTGTTGGCCGAAGGCGCAGGGGAAGACCACGGCGACGTGTACGGCGTCAGCTTCGTCTACAGCGGCAATTTCGCCGCGGGAGTCGAAGTCGATCAATTCCATACGGCGCGCCTGTTCATGGGCATCAATCCGTTTGATTTCGCTTGGCGGCTCGAACCCGGCGAAGCGTTCCAGACGCCGGAAGCCGTGCTCGCATACTCCGCGGATGGACTCGGCGGCATGTCGCGTTGCTATCACGATTTATACCGTTCCCGGCTGTGCCGGGGGGCTTTCCGCGACCGGACGCGCCCGATTCTGGTCAACAACTGGGAGGCGACCTATTTCGATTTTAATGCCGAGAAGATCGAAGCGATCGCCAAAACCGGCAAGGAGCTCGGCATCGAGCTGTTCGTCCTGGACGACGGCTGGTTCGGCAGACGGGACGACGATACGACGTCGCTCGGCGATTGGTTCGTCGACCGGAACAAGCTTCCGAACGGGCTTGAAGACTTGGCCGGCCGCGTTCGCCGGATGGACATGCAGTTCGGGCTTTGGTTCGAACCCGAAATGGTCTCTCCCGAAAGCGAGCTGTACCGCGCGCACCCCGACTGGTGCCTGCATGTTCCGGACCGGCGCCGGACAACGGCCCGCGAGCAGTTGGTTCTCGATCTGTCCCGCGCCGATGTCCGCGACTATATCGTGAAGGCGGTATCCGACATCTTGTCGAGCGCGCCCATCACGTATGTGAAATGGGACATGAACCGCAATATGACGGAGATCGGTTCGGCGCTGCTGCCGCCGGAGCGCCAGCGGGAAACGGCTCACCGCTACATGCTCGGATTGTATGAGGTGCTGGAGCGGATTACGTCGGCCTTCCCCCATATTTTGTTCGAAAGCTGCTCGGGCGGGGGCGGCCGCTTCGACCCGGGCATGCTGTATTACATGCCGCAGACGTGGACAAGCGACAATACGGACGCGATCTCCCGTTTGAAGATCCAGTACGGCACCAGCCTCGTATATCCGGTCAGCTCCATGGGCGCGCACGTGTCCGCGGTGCCGAACCATCAGGTCGGCCGCGTCACGCCGCTTGAAACCCGCGGCCACGTCGCCTTGTCCGGCAACTTCGGCTACGAGCTGGATTTGACCAAGTTCTCCGCAGAGGAGAAAGAAACGGTGAAAGCCCAGGTGGCCTTGTACAAGGAAATCCGCCACTTGGTGCAGTTCGGCGATTTTTACCGTTTGCTCAGTCCGTTTGAAGGCAACGATACGGCATGGATGTTCGTCTCCAAGGACAAAAGCGAGGCGTTCGTCGTTTATGTGTCGGTGCTGAAAGAGCCGAACGCGCCGCTCGGACGGTTCCGCCTGAAAGGATTGGACCCCGAGCGGAATTATCGGTCGGATGACGACAACGCCGTGTACGGCGGGGACGAGTTGATGTACGCCGGTCTTCCCGTACCGCAATTCCACGGAGATTTTGCAAGCAAGGTTTACCGTTTCCGCGCGGTAAATTGATTCGTATGGAAGCGTCCGATCCGTTCGGACGCTTTTTTGCTGTACGCCCAGCATGGGCGTCATCTTTAGGGTGAAAGTCCCGAACGGGGGCTGGCGAGCGCCTGCCGTAGCCAAGGGCAAGGGGGGCCGTCGCGAGGCGGGATCCGAAGGAAGCCGGGAGGCAAATGCACGGGCCAAGGTACACGAACTGGGTTCGAGGCAACCAGTGGATTCGCAGAAGGCTGCGTATGTGTCTGTGGAAACCGTGGAAACGGGTATGAACCCGAATCCGAATGTACGGTGGTGTGAGAGGACGGGGGTTAGCCGCCCCCTCCTACTCGATTGCGGCACGCGGATGTGGACGCGGCGACGGGCCGTGTGCTAAAATGTCTGTGCTTATTGTAAACCTTCATGAATACCATTAAGTTGACAATAACCATGGGAGGAAACGTGCGATGAAGACGATTGCCGCCGGGACGGATTGGCAGCTCTATGCCCGCAAAGCGTTAAACGGGGAACGCTTGACGATGGAGGAAGGGCTCTCGGTTCTGGAAGCCGACGACGATGAGGTTTTGCCGATTTTGCAGGCGGCCTATCAGGTGAGAAAGCATTTTTACGGGAAAAAAGTCAAGCTGAACATGATCATCAACGCCAAAAGCGGCCTTTGTCCCGAAGATTGCGGCTACTGCTCGCAATCCATCGTGTCGACGGCGCCGATCGAGAAATACGCGCTCCTCGACAAAGAAACGCTGCTGGAGGGGGCGCGCGAAGCTCTGGCCCGCAAAGCGGGAACGTACTGCATCGTGGCATCCGGGAGAGGCCCGACCGACAAAGAGCTGGATCAAGTGATCGAAGCGGTTCGGGAGATTCGGGCGACGATGCCGCTGAAAATATGCGCATGCCTGGGCATCCTGAAGGATTCGCAGGCCGAACGGCTCGCGGAAGCGGGCGTTCACCGGTACAACCATAACCTGAACACCAGCAGGGTGAATTACCCGTCCATCACGACCACCCATACATACGATCAGCGCGTCGAAACCGTCGAAAAGGTGAAGGCGCACGGCATGTCCCCGTGCTCCGGCGTCATTATCGGCATGGGCGAGACGAATCGGGAAATCGTTGAGATGGCTTACGCCCTCCGGGATTTGGACGCCGACTCGATCCCGGTCAATTTCCTGAACGCGATACCGGGAACGCCCCTGGAGCAGGCGGGCCGCACGCCGCCGATGAAAGCCTTGAAGGTGCTGGCCTTGTTCCGCTTCATCTGTCCGTCCAAAGAAATTCGCGTGGCCGGGGGCAGGGAGGTCAACCTCCGCTCGCTTCAGCCTCTGTCCCTGTACGCGGCCAATTCGATATTTGTCGGGGATTATTTGACGACGGCAGGCCAAGACGTATCGGCCGATCACCAGATCATCGAAGATCTGGGCTTCGAGATCGAGCTGAACGCGCTCTGACGCAAAGACCCGAAACCATGCAGGATCGGCCTGCCGCCCTACGCGAATGGGGCGGCAGGCTTTTGGCGTTGCGTTCGTTTGCTCTTCCGAAGCGGCGGGCGTATGATAAATCTCAAAACGCGCTTCATAACTTCGTGTGGCGAAGCCTCCAAGGGGAATCGTAATCATGACACCGTTATCCAAGCCCCGAACCGCGCTGCTGATTTCGTTTTTGGTTCTCGTATGGGGCGTGAACTGGCCTTTGTCGAAAATCGGATTGCTGTATATGCCGCCCATGCTGTTCTCCGGCGTCCGGACGCTGCTGGCCGGAGTGATTCTGCTGTTCGCCGCGCTGCCGAGGCTGCGGAGGCTGAAATTCCGGGAGACGTGGCCCATCTACATGATCTCCGCGCTGCTGAACGTCGTGCTGTACTACAGCTTGCATACGATCGGGCTCGGCTATTTGCCGTCCGGCCTGTTCTCCGCCATCGTCTTTCTCCAGCCCGTGCTCGTCGGAGTGTTCTCGTGGCTGTGGCTCGGGGAGTCGATGAACGGGGTGAAAATCGCGGGGCTTCTGCTCGGCTTTTTCGGCGTCGCGGTCATCAGCAGCGGCGGAATGTCCGGCCACATCTCCGTTGCGGGCGTCCTGCTGGCCCTGGGATCGGCGTTAAGCTGGGCGGCCGGAACGGTATACGTCAAAAAGGTCGGCTCCCGCGTTGATCCGATCTGGCTCGTGTCGCTCCAGATGATCGCGGGGGGCCTGCTGATGACGGCGGCCGGCACGGCTATCGAAAGCTGGTCCGACGTCTCCTGGCAGCCCGCGTTTATCCTGGACCTGCTGTTTATCTCGGTCTTCGTCATCGCTCTCGGCTGGCTCGTCTTCTACCGGCTGATCGACTCGGGCGAAGCCGGGAGGATGGCTTCTTTTACGTTTCTGATCCCGCTGGTGGCGATTCTGATCGGCACGCTGTTTCTCGGCGAGCCGTTTACCGCGGCGCTGGCCGCGGGCCTGCTGATGATCGTCGCCAGCATTTATCTGGTGAACCGGAAGAAGGGCGGGACGGGAGTCGTTCGTTCGCGGAAAACGCCGCGCATGCCGCCCCCCGCCGGCGCGCGATGAGACGTTGCCGTCGCGTCCGCCTGCTTAAGCGCGCGTAACTAGGTAACAAACATTTCAGTCATTTTCGGCTCCGCTTCTTTCCGCTATACTAGGGATGCGCCCGATAGGAAACGAGGATACGGAGGTTGAAACAAAGGATGAGATACATAGCGAGCGAAACGCGATACGATAACATGCAGTACCGGCGGGCCGGCCGCAGCGGCTTGCTGCTGCCGGCGATCTCGCTTGGCCTGTGGCACAATTTCGGCGGAGTGGACACGTACGAGAACGGGAGAAGCATCATTCTCCGCGCGTTCGATCTCGGTATTACGCACTTTGACCTGGCGAACAACTACGGACCGCCTCCGGGCTCGGCGGAGGAAATGTTCGGCAAGCTGCTGGCGTCGGATCTCAAGCCGTACCGCGACGAGCTGATTATTTCCACCAAGGCCGGATTCCGCATGTGGCCGGGGCCGTACGGAGAGTGGGGCTCCAAAAAATATCTCGTCTCCAGTCTCGACCAGAGCCTGAAGCGGATGGGCCTCGATTACGTGGATATTTTCTACCACCATCGTCCGGACCCGAACACGCCGCTGGAGGAGACGATGGCCGCGCTGGACCTGATCGTGCGCCAGGGCAAGGCTCTGTATGTCGGCATTTCGAACTACCAGCCGGAGGAAGCCGCCGAGGCGGCCAAAATTCTGAAGCGGCTCGGAACGCCGCTGGTGATCCACCAGCCGTCGTATTCGATGCTGAACCGCTGGATTGAGAACGGCCTGCAGGACGTGCTGGACGAGCACGGGGTCGGCAGCATCGCCTTCTGTCCGCTGGCGCAAGGCCTGCTGACGAACAAATATTTGGGAGGCGTGCCGAAGGATTCCCGCGCAGCCGGTCCCAGCGTGTTCCTGAGCGAGAAGGATCTGACGGAGGAGAAGCTCGCGAAGCTGCGGCAACTGAACGAAGTCGCCCAGAGCCGGGGGCAGTCGCTCGCGCAGATGGCTTTGGCCTGGGTTCTGCGCGGCGGCCGCCTGACCTCCGCCCTGATCGGCGCAAGCCGCGTCAGCCAAGTCGAGGAAAACGTCAAGGCGCTCGACAATCTCGAGTTTTCGGCGGAAGAGCTGGAGCGTATCGATCGGATTCTCGCTTGAGCGGATCGCGGGAACGGATTCGGTACGGCATAAAATCGAACAGGAACGAGGAGGCAACCCCTGCCCCGCGTATCGCGGAGCAGGGGTTGTTCTTTTTGGATTTTTACTCTTTTTTTAATATTGATTATGGAGCGAAGTGCCTTTATGTGCTATGATTAGGTTGAATTCCAAGGGCATCTTTGTTTTTACTATGTGGACCGGAGGACTTCTATGAAAAAAGTGTTGTTTGTCCCTCTGGATGAGCGTCCGTGCAATTACGACTTTCCGTATTTGCTGGCGAAAGGCACCGACGTGGACCTGCTGCGGCCGCCCATCGAGCTGATGGGGGACATGAAGCGGCCGGGAGATACGGAAGGGCTGTGGCGCTGGCTGCTGGAGCGCGCCGGCGAAGCCGACGGCGCGATTCTATCGCTCGACACGCTGTTGTACGGCGGCATTATCCCGTCCAGGCTGCACGATATGACGACGGAGCAGGGAGCGGAGAAGCTGAGGCGTCTGCGCGACCTGAAGCGGAAGCGTCCGGAGCTGAAGCTGTTCGCGTTCCATCTGATCATGCGCTGCCCGACTTATTCCTCGTCCGAGGAGGAGCCGGACTACTACGCCGATTGGGGAGCCGAGATCCATCGGATCGGGCGTCTTCGCCACCTGGAGCAGTTGGGCCTGATCTCCGGGGAGGAGCGCCGGGAGCTGCAGGAGCTGGACCGCCGGCTGCCGGCCGACGTGCTGGCCGACTACTTGAACCGCCGCGCGGTGAATACGTCGCTCAACCGGCTGGCGCTGGAGTATGTCGCCGACGGGACGATCGACTTCCTGATCGTCCCTCAGGACGACTCCGCGCCTTACGGGTGGACGGCGCTCGATCAGCGCATGATTCGCGCCGCGATCGCCGAATTGGGCATCGAGCTGCGGACGTATATGTACCCGGGCGCGGACGAGGTCGGCTGCACGCTGCTCGCCCGGATGGTCAATGCCTTCCACGGCCGGACGCCGGCGGTCTACCCCCGGTTCTCCAGCCGGAAGGGGCCTTTCCTCATTCCGTCCTACGAGGACCGCATGTTCGACGAAAGCTTCAAGTACCAGGTTACCGCCGCGGGCGGCATCGTGGTCGATTCCATGAACGACGCCGATCTGGCGATGCTCGTGAATCTGCCCGGCGAGAAGATGACGGAAGCGGCCTATCAGCCGGCCGCGACGGCCGGATACGATGTGATGCGCAACGTCACGGAGCTGGTCGAGTTCGGCGACGCCGCCATGCGCCGCTGGGGCAAGCCGCTGGCGGTGGCGGACGTGGCGTACGCCAACGGAGGCGATCTGCAGCTTGTTCGCCTGCTGCGGGAGAAAGGCCTGCTGTTCCGCCTCGCCGGTTATGCGGGCTGGAATACGAGCTCGAACACGCTGGGAACGGTAATCGCCCAGTCGATGCTGTATCTGATCTACGGCGATACGAACGAGCACCGGGATTTCCTGGCGCTCCGCTACGCCGAAGACGCGGGCTACTGCTCGCACGTGAGAAAGCTCGTGACGGCGGGTCCCGTAGCCGAACGGGGATATACGCGGGAGAAGGTGGACGGCCAACAGGGCGAGATCGCGGCGATCGTGCGCGAGCATCTTGAGACGTTCGTCCGCGAACGGATCGACGGCGCGGGGTACCGCGTCGTGATCGACTCGTGCCGGCTGCCCTGGAACCGGATGTTCGAGGTTGGCTTGAGTGTCCGCTGCGTGGCGGAAGAGACATAAGGAGGAGAACATTTTGAGCGGACATTCTTTTTTCGATGCGATTAAACACGGACTGATCGTTTCGTGCCAGGCGCTGCCGGACGAACCGCTGCACAGCTCCTATATCATGGCCCGCATGGCGGTCGCCGCCAAAGAAGGAGGCGCCTGCGCGATCCGTTCCAACAGCGGGGCCGACGTGCGCAGCATCCGCGAGGCGACCGGCCTGCCGGTCATCGGCCTGGTGAAGCGCGATTATCCGGACAGCGAGATCTATATTACGGCGACCCGCCGCGAGGTGGACGAATTGATCGAAGCCGGAGCGGACATGATCGCGCTGGACGCGACGCTGCGTCCCCGTCCGAACGGCGAAAAGCTGTCGGACCTGATCGCCTACGTCAAATCACGGGGCGCGCTGGTGATGGCGGACATCTCCACGCTGGACGAAGCGGTCGAAGCCGCCATGCTCGGAGCGGATTGCGTATCGACGACGCTGTCCGGCTATACGCCGTATTCGCCGAAGCTGGAAGGGCCCGATCTGGGGCTCGTGCGCGACGCGGTCCGGGAGCTGTCCCCGCGGGGTGTGCCGGTTATCGCCGAAGGGCGCATCTGGGACCCGGCGGACGCCGCCCGCGCCCTGGAGGCGGGAGCTTACGCCGTCGTGGTCGGCTCGGCCATTTCGCGGCCGCAACTGATCACCCGCCGGTATGCCGAAGCGGTGAAAAACGCAAGCGTCAAGCTTGTCTGACCGGCGGTTGACGGGAGCGGCAGCGAAGGAGGAGCGATACGAATGGCCTATGTAATCGGAATGGATATCGGCGGCACGCAGGTGAAGGGCGTCGTCTGCGACGAGCAGGGACGGACGGTGGCCGAAGCGAAGCACCCGACTCATGCCGCTTCCGGCCGGGACGCCATCCTGGCTTCGCTTCGCCTGACGGCGAGCGAGCTGATCGCCCGCTGCCCCGATGCGAAGGCGATCGGCATCGGGACGGCGGGGCGCGTCGATGTGCGTACGGGCGTCGTCGTGTACGCGACCGACAATTTGCCGGGATGGATGGGCACGGATCTGGCGAAATGGGGAAGGGACAACTTCGGCCTGCCGACCTTCGCCGACAACGACGGCAACGCGGCGCTGCTGGGCGAAGCCTGGACCGGCGCGGCCCGCGGCTTGACGGATGCCGCGATGCTGACGCTCGGCACGGGCGTCGGCGGCGCCATCCTGTCCGGCGGCCGGATCGTGCGCGGGGCGAACCACAGCGGCGGTGAGTGGGGGCATGTCGTGCTCGTGCCGGGAGGCCGGGCCTGCAACTGCGGCCGGCACGGCTGCCTCGAGCAGTACGCTTCGGGGACCGCGCTGGTCCGGGACGCGTCGGCCGCCGCCGGGCGGACGTTCGCCGACGGCCGGGAAGCGGTTAAAGCTCTGCAGGCCGGGGAGCCGGCGGTTGTGGACGTGTTCCGCCGCTACGCGGAGCATCTGGCGGTGGCGATCGGCAACATCGTCCAGAGCCTGGACCCGCAGGCGATCCTGATCGGCGGGGGCGTCGTCGAATCGGGCGAGCATTGGTGGCCGTATCTGACGGAGGCGCTTCAGGCTTCTCCGTTTAAAGCCGAGGTGCGCCCCGCAGCGCTCGGCAACCGCGCCGGCTCGCTCGGCGCCGCCAAGCTGGCCTGGGATTCGCTGGCCGGCGTATGACGGGGAAAACATCGAAAGCCTCCCGAACCGCTTGATGCGGTACGGGAGGCTTTCTTCTCGGAGGGAGCCGGCGCGAGGCGGCCGGACCGGCTTCGCCTCAATACAGTTTGTCCGACACCGCCTGGGCGGTAAGCCTTCTCGCTTCGTCGGACTTCTCCCCGCGCCGCATGGCGGCGGCGGTCGAGAGGACGTCGAGCGTATAGATTTGCGCGATTTTGGAGGAGAACGCTCCGCCCTGCAGGGGCGTCTCCCGCGATTGCGCAAGCAGCACCGAATCGGCATGCCGGGTGAGAGGCGACCGCGCGTGGCTGGTCAGGGCGATCACGTAGCTGCCGTTCTGCTTGGCGATCCGCACGGCGTCCACCAGGTCCTTCGTGCTGCCGGAGGTCGAGATGCCGACGATGACGTCCTCGGGACCGGCCAGAGCGGCGCTCATCGCCATCAGGTGGGAATCGGTAACCGCCAAGGTGCTCAGGCCCATCCGCATGAACTGGTAAAACGCGTCCTTCGCCGTATTGCCGGAGGAGCCGACGCCGAACAGATAGACGGTGCGGGCGTTCAGGATGGCATCGACCGCTTTCTGCACCTGCTCCGCGCTCAGCATCGCGGACGTATTGTCGATCATGGCGGCGTCCTTGGCGGCGATTTTGCGGATCAGGGCGGGCAGGTCGTCCCGATGTCCGATCTGTTCTTGTGCCTGCGCGTTCGTCTGTGCGAGATGCTGGGCGAGCGACAGCTTGAAATCCTGGTAGCCCTCGAAGCCGAGCTTGCGGCAGAGGCGCAGGATCGTCGTCTCGCCCGTTCCCGCTTTCTCCGCCAGCGCGGTCAAGGTCATGTACAGCGACGCTTCGGGTTCGGTCAGAACGGTGTCCGCTACTTTCCGTTCGGTTTTCGTCAGGCTGTTGTAGTGGCTCGACAACAGCAGCAGCGCATTGGCCGGTTCTTTGTTTTCGTTCAGGCTCATCGAGAGGACACCTCCGGGGTCGTCCGGTAATCGTATGCATTTATTATAGGGAAAACAGGTGGGCTTTGACCAGCCCCGGTGCGGCTTGGCCGGCCGCGATATGAAACCGGAAGACGTCTCGTTCGTATAAAAAATTCGACAACGCAAGGGGGAGGGCACACTATGGAGCTTCATCGAAACGAAAGCAGTCCCAGACCGGAGTTGCCGAAGCTGCCGAAAGGGATCGGACGAAAAATCGCTCTCGGGGCGGGAGGCGTGCTGGCCGCCATCGCGGCTTTTACGTCGTTCTACACCGTCCAGGAGCATGAGACGGCGGCTATCATCACGCTGGGGCAGTACACGGGAGAGGAGTCGGCGGGGCTTCATCTGAAGCTGCCGTATCCGATTCAGCGGGTCGTGAAGGTCCCCGCCAATCAGACGCAATACATCCAGATCGGCTATCGCGAGAAAAACGGCGAAGTCACGCCGGTGGAATCCGAGGCGCTGATGATTACGGGGGACGAAAATATCGTGTCGGCGGATGCGGTGGTGGAGTGGAAGATCAGCGACGTGCGCAAATATTTGTACAATATCGACGATCCGGAGCAGTTTCTCCGTAATGCCGCCAGCGCGGCGATCCGTTCCGTGATCGGCTCCACCTCGCTCGACTACGCGATCACCGACGGCAAGACGGAGATTCAGGGCAAGGTGAAGGAACGCCTGATCGAGATGCAGACGCGGTACGAGACGGGCATTCAGGTGCTGGACGTGAAGTTCCAGGACATCGAACCGCCCGAAGGCGACGTGCAGGCGGCGTTCCGCGAAGTCACCAACGCGCGCGAGGGCAAAAACACCAAGATCAACGAAGCGATGCAATACGAGAACGACATTCTCCCGAAAGCCCGCGGCGACGCCCAATCGATGATCGAGCAGGCGGAAGGCATGAAAAGGTCCCGCGTGCTGAACGCGCAGGGCGACGTGGCGAAGTTTAACGCGATCTACGAGGAGTACGCCAAAAACAAAGACATCACCCAGCGCCGGCTTCTGCTGGAGACGCTGGAGAAGGTGATGCCGAACGCCAAAATCCTCATTACGGACGGAAGCGGCGAGACGGTCAATTATTTTCCCGTAAATGAACTGTTGCGGCAGAGTGCGTCCGGAGCGGGCGGAACCGGCGGCGCGGCGGCCCAGGGAGGTGCGGCGAAATGAAAACGGCAAAGACGAAGATCGCGCTCGGGCTGGCGGCTGTTGCGGCTGCGATCCTGCTGCTGGCCTCGGTTTATGTGGTCAAGGAGAACGAGTACAAGGTCGTGCTGAAGTTCGGCGAGGCGGTTCGCATCAACGGCGATCCGGGCTTGGCCTTCAAGATTCCGTTTATCGAGACGACGATGTCGCTGCCGAAATACCAGATGATCTACGACAGCAAGCCCGCGTCGATCCTGACGCTGGACAAAAAACCGATCGAGGTCGACAACTATACGGTGTGGAGAATCGCCGACGCGCGGCAGTTCCTGCGCACCGCCAAGACGCTCGGCAACGGCGAGCAGCGGATCGACGCGGCCGTGTACAACGCCGTGCGCCGCAAGCTGTCCGAGACCAACTACGGCGATATCATCAGCGAAAACACGCAGCGCGGCAACCTGAACGACGAGATCACAAAGGAAGTCAAAGACGTGCTGGAGCGCGACAATTACGGCATCGAGATCATCGACGTGCGGATCAAGCGCACGGATCTGCCGCAGGAAAACAAAGAGAGCGTGTATAAGCGGATGATCAGCGACCGCCATGCGATCGCGACCAAGTATTTGTCCGAGGGCGACGAGGAGTCGAAGAAAATCCGGGCGAGAGCGGACCGTCAGGCCGTCGAGCTGAAGGCCGAAGCGGAGGCGAAAGCGAAGGAGATTATCGCCCAGGGCGAGCAGGAAGCCGCGGCGATCTACAACGAAGCGTACAGCAAGGACCCCGCCTTCTACAACATGTACCGCACGCTGGAAAGCTATGCGACGACGCTGAAGGGCGAACCGGTCATCATGCTGCCGATCGACTCGCCGTATACGAAGCTGCTGTTGGGAAGCGAATAAGGAGAAACGCGTCTGCCGGCGATGGCCGGGGGCGCGTTTTTTTTCGTGCGCGCGGGGAGGCTGCCGTCCGAGGGCCGGATCGCGGCAAAGCTGGCGCGAGGACGGAATCATCGGGGGGGCGGGCCGTAACGAGAAAAGTTGCCGCTGCATTTGTCGAAAGGGTCCAATCGGCTGCACACGGGAGCTTCCAACGAGAAAAAATGCGGTTACAGCGCGGAGAGAAGGGGATTCGACAAATGCAGTTACATTTATTGCGGTTGCGGCCTCCGTACTCCGGCCTGCCGCAAGAGGAACGGGCCGCCGGGAGAGGATAGGCCCACCACAGAGGATGGGCTCGCGCAGAGGAACGGACCGCCGCAGAGAATAGGCTCACGCAGAGGATAAGCCTGCACAGGGGACCGGCCTGCCGTGGAGGATTGCCCCGTGCGGAGGACGGCTTTCCGTGCAGGTTCTCCCCCTTTTTTTGCGCATGTATCCGATTTTGTCCGAAAATTTCTGTTTCCAAAACAAAACGGGCATGATATGATGATTTCAGACATAAACAAAAATAAACGGACTTAATCGGAGGTAATTATGCCTGCATTCAAATGGGAGCAAGGGGAAGCGGAGAAGCTGCAGAGCGAGTTGGAGAGGCTCGTCTACCGGTCGAATCTGCTGGGGAGCGACCGTTCGGTCGCGAACTGGGGCGGCGGCAACACGTCGAGCAAGACGATCGTGAAGGATTTTCGCGGCCGCGACGTCGAAGTGATGTATGTCAAGGGAAGCGGTTCCGACCTCGCGTCGATGAAGGCGCAGCATTTCACCGGCCTGCGCCTGGACGATATCCGGCCGCTGTACGAGCTGGACGACATGAGCGACGAGGACATGGTCGCCTATCTGGCCAACTGCATGATCGACGCCAAGCATCCGCGCGCCTCGATCGAGACGCTGCTGCACGCGTTCCTGCCGTTCCCTTGCGTTGACCATACGCATCCGGACGCGATCATCAGCCTGTGCTGCACGGCGAACGGCCGCGACATTGCCCGGGAAATTTACGGCGACCGGTTCGTCTGGGTGCCTTACATCCGTCCGGGCTTCAAGCTGTCGAAGATGATCGCCGAAGGCGTGCGCAACAATCCGAAGGCGGAGCTCGTGCTGATGGAGAAGCACGGTCTCGTCACCTGGGGCAACACGTCCGAAGAAAGCTACCGCAAGACGATCAGCGTCATCCAGGAAGCCGAGGTTTACATCGAAGCGCGCGTGCAGGAAGCGAAGCTGTTCGGCGGAGCGAAATACGAGGCGCTGCCCGAGGCGGAACGCCGCCGCATCGCGGCCGAGGTGATGCCGATCGTGCGCGGCGAAGTCAGCAGGGAGAAGCGGATGCTGCTGTCGTTCGACGATTCGGCGGATATTTTGCGATTCGTGAACGGCCGCGATTCGGCGAAGCTGTCGCAGGTCGGCGCGGCTTGCCCGGATCACCTCGTCCACACGAAAATGAAGCCGCTGTTCGTGGAGTGGAATCCGCAATCCGGCGACACGGAAGCGCTGAAGCGGGCGCTCGTGGAAGGAATCGCCGCCTACAAGCGCGAATACGAGGCTTTCTTCGAGGCCAACAAGAACGAAGGCGACGTCATGTTCGAGCCTGCGCCGCGCGTCATCCTGATCCCCGGAATCGGTATGATCAACACCGGCAAGAGCCGGGCGATGTCGCTTGTCAGCGGCGCCCTGTACCACCGCGCGGTTGCGGTCATGCGCGGCGCGACGACGCTCGGCGAGTTCGTATCGCTCAGCGAGAACGAGTCGTACAACGTCGAGTATTGGCCGCTGGAGCTGTACAAACTGACGCTCGCTCCGCCCGAAGCCGAATTTTCCCGCCGGGTGGCGTTCATTACGGGCGGCGCCGGCGGCATCGGCAGCGCGTCGGCTCGCCGTCTGGCAGCGGAAGGGGCGCATGTCGTGCTGGCGGACCTGAATCTCGAAGGCGCGCAAGCGGTCGCCGACGAGTTGAACGCCAAATACGGCGAAGGGCGCGCCCTTGCGGTGAAGGCGGACGTGACGAGCGAGGAGATGGTCGCCGCGGCTTACGCGGAAGCGTCGCTGTACTACGGCGGCGTGGACATCCTCGTCAACAACGCCGGCCTCGCGACGTCCAGCCCGTTCGAGGAGACGTCGCTGAAGGAATGGAACCTGAACATGAGCGTGCTGGGCACGGGTTACTTCCTGATGGCGCGCGAAGCGTTCAAGATCATGAAAGCCCAGGGCGTCGGCGGTAGCATGGTGTTTATCGGTTCCAAAAACTCGATCTACGCGGGCAAAAACGCGACGGCCTACAGCTCGGTCAAAGCCCTTGAAGCGCATCTGGCGCGCTGCATCGCGGCGGAAGGCGGAGCGCTCGGCATCCGCGTCAACACGGTGCTGCCCGACGCGGTTCTGTCCGGGTCGCAGATCTGGAACAGCAGTTGGCGCAACGAACGCGCCGCGGCGTACGGCATCGAACCGGACCAATTGGAGGAATATTACCGCAAGCGCACGATTTTGCTGGAGAACATTTACCCGGCGGATATCGCCGAAGCGGTCGCTTTCTTCGCTTCGTCGAAGTCGGCCAAGACGACCGGCTGCATGCTGACGGTCGACGGCGGCGTTCCGGCGGCATTTACGCGATAAAGCAAACCATTTCAATAAACGGGAGGAACAGGCGTCATGACCATTCGTAAAGGTTCGACCCGCTGGATCATTCCCGACGGCTACATCCCGGAGCACAGCTCCGGGAAGCTCGTCAGCCACGAGTCCGTCTGCGTGCTGAACGTGCTGCCGGAACCGGCGACCGTCAAGATCACGGCGTATTTCGAAGACCGGGAGCCTCTGGAGTGCGATCCCGTCGTCGTGGGAGGCCGGCGCACGAAGCATATCCGCACCGCTGCGTTGTCCGGAGGCGGCGAAGGCATTCCCGCCGGCGTGCCGTACGCGATGGAGGTCGAGAGCGACGTTCCGATCGTCGTTCAATACAGCCGGCTCGATTCGACCCAGGCGGAAAACGCGCTGATGTCCGTCGTCGCGTATCCGTTGAACTAACAGACCATATCCGGGAGGGGAAGCTAGGCATGAGCGATCGCGCCTATCAGCTTTTCGAAGAGCAGCAGAAGGAGCGGGGCATCGATCTGGCGCAAGTCAAAGAGCGGTTGAAGGCTCTGAAGGTGGAGACGCCGTCGTGGGGATACGCGGATCAGGGAACCCGGTTCAAAACGTTCCAGAAGGTCGGCGTTCCGCGCAACACGTTCGAGAAATTGGAGGACGCCGCGCAGGTCCACAAATTCACGGGCGTCTGTCCCACCGTCGCCGTGCATATTCCGTGGGACAAAGTAAGCGATTACTCCGCGTTGAAAGCGCATGCGGAATCGCTGGGCATCGGCATCGGTGCGGTGAACCCGAACCTGTTCCAGGACGACGACTACATGCTCGGCAGCGTCACGAATTCCAACCCGGCGATCCGCCGCAAAGCGACCGAGCATCTGCTGGAGTGCGTCGAGATCGCCCGCACCGTCGGCTCCAAAGACCTCAGCCTCTGGTTCGCGGACGGCACGAACTATCCGGGGCAGGCGGACATCCGCAAACGGGTGGTCTGGATGTACGAGTGTCTGAAGGAAATGTACGACGCGATGGACGACGACATGCGCATGCTGATTGAATACAAGTTCTACGAGCCGGCTTTTTACCATACCGATCTCGCGGACTGGGGCATGGCGTTTAACATGGCGAACAAGCTCGGCCCGAAAGCCGAAGTGCTGGTCGACACGGGCCACCATCCGATGGGCACGAACATCGAGCATATCGTCGCGTACCTGCTCGGCGAGAAGAAGCTCGGCGGCTTCCACTTCAACAGCCGGAAATACGGCGACGACGATCTGATCGTCGGCTCGATCAATCCGTACGAATTGTTCCTGATCTTCTATCAGATTCTCGACGCGGAGCGCGACGCTGATCCGGGCGTGGCCGCCAATGCCGCCCGGATCGCGTACATGATCGACCAGAGTCATAATATCGAGGAGAAAATACCGGCGATGATCCGCTCCGTGCTGAACGTGCAGACGCAACTGGCCAAAGCGCTGCTCATCAACTTCGACGAGCTTCGCGAGGCGCAGGAGCGCCAGGACGTGCTGGCCGCGGAGAACGCCGTGCGCAGCGCGTTCGAATGCGACGTCACGCCGCTGCTCCGGGCCGTGCGCGAGGAGATGGGCGTGCCGGCCGACCCGATGAAGGCGTATCTCGCCAGCGGGTACGCGGAGAAGATCGCGGCTCGCGGCAAGGGCGGTGCAAGCTGGTGAAAGCGCTCGCGTTCGACCTCGGAGCGGGCAGCGGACGCGCGATCGTCGGCGAGTGGACGAAGGACGACCGGCTCGTCCTGACGGAGACGCACCGCTTCGCGAACGAGCCGGTGCGCGCGGGACGCCGGCTGCATTGGGACATCCTGCGCCTGTATCATGAGGTCAAGCTGGGACTTGCGGCATCGGCGCGGGCGGCCGACGGCCCGATCGACAGCATCGGCATCGACTCCTGGGCGGTGGATTTCGGTCTGCTGGACCGCAACGGCGACTTGCTCGGCAACCCGGTCCACTACCGGGATTCGCGCACGGACGGCTTGATGGAGGCGGCTTGGCAGATCGTGCCCAAGGAAGAAATGTTCTCGCGGACCGGCCTGCAGTTTCTGCCCTTCAACACGCTGTACCAACTATGGGCGATGAAGCGGGAGAAATCGCCGCTGCTCGAGGCGGCCGACAAATTGCTGATGATCCCGGATTTGCTGCGGTATTTCCTGACCGGTCAAACGTTCGGCGAATACACGAACGCCTCGACGACGCAGTTTCTGAACGCAAGCACGCGGCGTTGGGATACCGAGCTGCTGGAGCGGTTCGGCTTGCCGTCCGGCATCCTGCCCGAAGTTGCGCAACCGGCGACGGTGATCGGCACGCTGCGCGCGAGCGTCCGGGAGGAGCTCGGCATTCCCGGCATACCGGTCGTCGCCGTCGGGGAGCACGACACGGCGTCCGCCGTGGCCGGCGTGCCTGCGGCGGACGGCAAGCCGTTCGCTTACCTCATCTGCGGCACATGGTCGCTGCTCGGCACGGAGACGGCGGTTCCCGTGCTCGGAGCCGACGCCATGCGGTTCAACTTCACGAACGAGGGCGGCCTCGGCGGCACGTACCGCTTGCTCAAGAACATCATGGGCCTGTGGCTCATTCAAGAGTGCAAGCGCTTGTGGGACCGTCAGGGCGTCCGCCGCTCGTACGGCGAGTGGGCGGAGTTGGCGGCGCGGGAGAAGCCGTTCCTGGCGTTCGTCGATCCCGACGACGACTCGTTCCTCGCGCCCGCCGGCATGCCGGCGGCGATCCGGGCGTTCTGCCGCAAGACGGGGCAGCCGGAGCCGGAGACGGAGGCGCAGGTGATGCGGGTCGTCACCGACAGCCTGGCGCTGAAAGCGCGTTACGTGCTGGAGCGGCTGGAGCGGCTGACCGGAATCGCGTACGGCGGCCTGCATATGGTCGGCGGCGGCATCCAGAACGAAGCGCTCTGCCAGTCCACGGCCAACGCGATCGGGCGCCCGGTCTGGGCCGGCCCGGTCGAGGCGAGCGCCATCGGCAATCTGGCGGCGCAATTCATGGCGAACGGGCGATTGTCCGATCTGGCCGAGGCGCGCCGCTGGATCGCGGCATCGATTGACATCCGCGAATACGAGCCGCAAAATAAGAACGAATGGGAAGACGCTTACGGCCGGTTCGTCCGGTACGTCGTCTGATCGGCCGGGGCTCCGGCCGCGAATTGCGGGTCAAGGCGGTTCATGGCCGCCGGCGTTGATACAGGAGGACAAAGCCTTGCTTGCAGCGGAGCGATTGCAACGAATCGTCGAATGGGTGAACGAACGGGGCAGCATGCGGGTGACCGAGCTCGCGGAGGTATGCGGCGTGACGGAGGAGACGATCCGCCGCGATCTGGACCGGCTGGAGAACGAAGGCAAGCTGAAGCGAAGCCACGGCGGCGCGATCAGCATCCGCGAGGAGGAGCGGGACGCGCCGTTCCGGGAGCGGGAGATTCGCCACCGCGAGCAGAAGGAAGAGATCGCGAGAACCGTCGCGGGGTGGATTCGGCCGAAGGAACGGATCATCCTCGACGCCAGCTCGACGGCCTGGTATGTCGCAACGATGCTGCCGGACATGCCGCTGACGGTGCTGACCAACTCCATGATGGTCGCCACTGCGCTCGACGCCAAGCCGCAGATCGAAGTGATCTGCACGGGCGGGACGCTGGCGAAGGGCTATTATTCGTTTGTCGGGCCGCTCGCGGAACGCTCGCTGGAGACGTACCACGTCGATCGCGCGTTTATCTCCTGCAAGGGCATAAACGCCGAGCGGGGCGTCAGCGAATCGAGCGAGCTGGAGGCGATCGTCAAACGCAAGATGATCGAGATCGCCGATTCCGTCGTCCTGCTCGCGGACGCCAGCAAGATCGGGCGGCAGGCTTTCGCGCAGATCGCCGACCTGTCGCGAATCTCGCAGATCGTGACCGACCGGAGGATCGCTCCGGAGCAGCGCGCGGCGCTTGAAGCGGCCGGCGTTCAGGTTACCGTCTGTCCGTAAAATCGTAACGGCTCGCCGGTCCCGGCTCGGGGACAGGCGGGCCGTTTTTCGTTTCCGGCGGACCGGCCGGGGGCAGCCCGCGCGTCTGCTTGCGAGTAGAGATATTTCCCCTCCGATTATAGGAAAATCTCCTTTCATTGACGAATCCCTTTCCGTCAAAATAGAGATACGCCACGTATTTTCCCGCCGCTTGTTCCCCGCCAGCATCCGAACCAGCAGTCGAACTCTATTCGTGCCTCTCATGGCCGCACCGGTCCCGACGTCCGGATCCGATTGCGAAAGGAGGTGTTGAATCAAAGGATTTGCAGCCCTTTGAAATCGCTTTCAACCCCCTCGAAAATCCGAGAGACTGAAAGGAGACATGAGATGATGAGAGCGCTGCCGAGTATGGGATTGGCGGTTATGCGCGCGTGCAGGGCGGTTTTGGCCTTGCTGCTGGTTGTCGCCGGATTGCAGTTCGGCGTCTCGAAGGCCGAGGCGGCTGTCTCAACCGGCAAAAAAATCATCGTGGGTTATTGGCATAATTTCGATAACGGTTCCACCAATATTCGTCTGCGCGACATTTCGCCGGATTTTGACGTGATTCAGGTCGCCTTCGCCGAGCCGGTCGGAGGAGCCTCCAGCGGCAACATGTCGTTCACGCCGTACAACGCGACGGTCAGCGAATTTCAATCCGATATCGCGTTTCTGAAGAGCCGGGGGCAGAAGGTGCTCATCTCCGTCGGAGGAGCCAACGGCACGGTTGAACTGACGACGAGCCAAGCCAGGCAAACGTTCGTCAACACAATGAAATCGATCATCAACACGTACGGGTTCGACGGCTTCGACATCGATCTGGAAGGCAGTTCCCTGTCCTTAAATCCTGGAGATGCCGATTTCAAAAATCCGACCTCGCCCAAAATTGTCAACCTCATCTCCGCGACTCGGGAAATTTTGAACAGCTACGGCCCGGACTTTCTGCTCACCATGGCGCCGGAGACGGCCTACGTGCAAGGCGGGGCAAGCACGTACGGCGGGATCTGGGGCGCGTATCTCCCCTTGATCCACAACCTGCGCAACGAGCTTGATTACCTGCATGTTCAGCATTACAACTCCGGCAGCATGATAGGGCTCGACGGCAGATCCTACTCGCAGGGTACGCCGGATTTCCATGTCGCCATGGCCGAGATGCTGCTGGCCGGGTTCCCGGTCGCGAACAATCCGAATAACATGTTCCCGGCCTTGCGTCCGGAACAAATCCTGATAGGTCTGCCCGCATCGCCTCAAGCGGCCGGCGGCGGCTATACGACTCCGGAGAACGTGCAGAAGGCGCTGGATTATCTCATCAAAGGCCAGTCCTTCGGCGGCAGCTACGTGCTTCGCAACGGCGCCGGTTATCCCGGTCTGAAAGGGCTTATGACATGGTCGATCAACTGGGACAAATACAACAACTACCAATTTTCGACCAGCCATCGGGCGTATTTGAACCAGTTCGGATCGGGAGGAGGCGGAGGCGACACGACGCCGCCGACGGCCCCGACGAATTTGCGCGTGACCGCCGTCACCGCAAACAGCGTATCGCTGGCGTGGAACGCCTCCAGCGACAATGTCGGCGTGACGGGTTACACGGTGTCTTACGGCGCATCGAGCGTAAACATGACGGGAACGACGGCCGTCATCGGCGGCCTGAGCGCGGGCACGACCTACACGTTTACGGTGAAGGCCAGAGATGCCGCAGGCAACGTCTCGGCGGGGACGTCGATCCAGGCGACGACGACCGGCTCCGGCGGTCCTTCGGCGTGGGCGCCCTACGTCAGCTACGCGGTTGGAGATCTGGTCGTCTACAACGGCCAGACGTACCGCTGCATCCAGTCCCATACGTCGCTGCCCGGCTGGGAGCCTCCCGTTGTCCCGGCTCTGTGGAGCCTGGCGTAGGGAAGGGGAACCATACATGCGGCCCGGCCGCCCCCGATGAGGGGCGGCCGGGCTGTTTCCGTTTTCAGCAGAACCTTTCTTATGAATTCCCGTCCGAACCGGCAGGCTCCCGGCGCGGTTCCTGAGAAGACTTCCGTCTGCGTTCGAGGCAGAAATCGATATATTCGCGGACGAACGCCTGCTCTTCGGCGGACAAGCTCGCGAAGCGGCTATCCAATTGCCACTTGTCGGCAAAAAAATAAACGCCGTCTTCCTCCCGCAGATGCTGTGGATCGCTCTGCCGGCCGAGCAGCAGCCAATCCAGCGAAATCTGGTACGTTTTGGCGATGTCGATCAGCACGCCGGCGCCGGGCATCGACTTGCCGCGCTTCCAATCGCCGACGTTCCCGGTCGAGACGCGGATGGAGCGGGCGAATTCCGCTTGGGTGATGCCCTGCGATCGGATCAACTGCTCGATCCGGCGGTAAATCTCTTCGCCGCGGCCGGCCGGACGGGCGGCCGATTCCGCGGGGGGATTGCCGTTTTGGCCGGATGGATGTTGTTGTCTGGCCATGAGACCACCTTGTTCTTTTGGAAGAAATACGCAATAATACGCAAATGCGTGTTGAAAATGCGAGTATTTCTTCTTATAATAGAAGTGTACGAACCATATCTTAACACATGATCCAACCGTCGGATAAGGGGGGAGCGGCAATGCCTCGCAAAAAACCGATCACGCCCTTCGGCTGGGCGATCAAGCGGCGGCTGGCCGAGCTGCAGATGGACCAGAAGGAGTTCTGCCTGAGGAACAACATTCCGGAGTACCGGTTGTCCAATCTGGTTACGGGCGCGCGCAAATCCGAGAAATACCGGAAAAAAGTCGTCTGCTTGCTGCAACTGGATGCGGAAGAGGAGAACGGGTAGCGATGCGATGGAAGTTACCGCCAGATCATGAACGCATGAGCCGGGAAATCGTCCGCCGCATGGAGCTCCGGCTGCTGGCGGCCTCGCGGATCGGCGGCGGCTGCGCCGGGAGCCCCCTGCGGAATGCCGCCGAGAACGCGCCTGCCCGCTCCCTGCCGACGCAGCCGGAACCGGATGCCGATCCTCCGATCCCGTCCTTTAGGTTATATTGAGATAGAAGCCGATTCCGCGGCAAAAAAGACGCATTCCCGAGGGATGCGTCTTTAATATTCTCTCCCTCTCGCTTTCCCGCAACCCGCCGCGTGCGTCATTCCCCAGCCAAGAAGTCGCGTTGCCGTTCCTCCGGTTTTGGTCCGGGATGAACGTTATACGTCCCGGGGAGCCGAGGTCGAGCCCCGGACAATCAACTGAGGGGGAAGCTGGACGGCCGCCGTCCGTTTGGAGGCGCCGTTCAGCCCTTTCATCAACAGGGAGACGGCCTCCCGTCCCATCCGCTCCGCCGGCTGGCGGACCGTCGTGAAGCCGGGACGGACTTCGCCGGCGAACATCTGGTCGTCGTAGCCGACGATCGACACGTCCTCCGGCACCCGGATTCCCTCGTTGCGCAGCCCCTCGAAGACGCCGAGCGCGATGAAGTCGTCCGCCGCGAACACCGCGCTCGGCAGCTCACCGACCGTCAGCCAGCGGGCTACGGCCGCGTATCCGTCGCGGATGGAGAATTGCGCGGCCTGCTCGATCATCGGCGTGAGGCCGGCGGCCGTCATGGCGTCCGAATAGCCGCGCTTGCGCTCCCGGGAGCTCAGAAACAGTTCGGGACCGGCGATATGCACGATTTTTTTGTGGCCCAGCTTCAGCAGATGCTCCGTCGCGTCGCGGCCGCCTTGGTAGTTGTCGACATTGACGGTCGACGCCTGCGCGGCGGGATTTTGGTTGTCCACCAGCACAAACGGAATTCCTTTGCGCTTCAGCTCGAACACGTACTCGTCTTCGTCCGTCGGCGACAGCACGATGATGCCGTCGACGCGGTCCTTCTGAAACAGGAAGTGGTCCGTATTCCCGTCGTCGCGTACGGATTGGCCCTTGATCGAGATGGCGAGGAAGTAGCCGTATTCCTCAAGCGCTTCGTTCACGGCTTTGACGATATTGTCGAAAAGCGAATCCTGCAGCGTCGTCAGCGTCAGGCCGATGATGCCGGTTTTGCCACGCGCCAGGCTGCGGGCCGCGGAATTGGGGCGGTATCCCAGTTCTTTGATCGCATCCAGCACCTTCTTCCGGTTTTTCTCCCGCACGGTAGGCGAATCGTTCAGCACGCGGGAAACCGTCACGACGGACAAGCCGGATTTTTTGGCGACGTCGAAAATATTGAATCTCACGGTTGGACACACCCCCGGGGATCGCGCGCAAGCGGCCGCCTGTTGGCGTGGTCAGGCTGCTTTAATGCTTATGATAGGTTTCTTTGAAAAAATGTCAATAAAATCGCGGCGAAGTTAAAGCGCTTTAAAACGAGGGCGGCCTTGGGGGGATCGGGGAAAGGCGGCGGAAAATTCGGGGAGGATCGGGCAAAAGCGGGCGGCAAACTCTTGATATGTAACAATGTTTCCTGTATGATGAATTAAACAGGTAATATAGTTACATATGCTGGCCGTTTGGAGGTGGACGCCATGCACATCACCGGATCTTCGCTGACGCTGCTTGCCAGCATGCTCCCGACGCTTCAGCCTGCCGAAAAGCGCGTCGCCCAGTACATTCTTGCGCAGCCCGAGACGGTATGCCGCATGTCGGTTCACAAGCTGGCGGAAGCGGCGGAGGCGAGCGTCGCCACGATCGCGCGCCTGTCCCAGAAGCTCGGCGTGAGCGGGTTCCAGGAGCTGAAGCTCGATATCGCCGCGAGACTCGGGCAGGAGGAGGCGGCGGACCATTCGCTGGCGGGATACGAGGATATCCGTCCCAACATGGAGCCTTCCGAGGTGGTCGCGCAGTTGTCGCAATGGGCGCAGAAGTGCATCGAGGACACCGCGTCCGTGCTGTCGCCCGAGCTGCTGAAGCAGGCGGTTGCGGCGCTGATCGAGGCGCGCAAAACCGTCTTTTTCGGCGTCGCCAGCTCGTCGTTCGTCGCGTTCGAGGCGGCGCACAAGTGGCTGCGGCTGGACCGTTGGAGCCACGCCTACAGCGATTTGCAGCTCATGCTGACTTCGGCCGCGCTGCTGCGCAAGGGCGACGTCGCGGTGGCCATCTCGTATTCGGGCAAAACCTACGAAGTGCTGCAGGCCGCAAAAGTCGCCAAGGAAAACGGCGCGACGGTGATCTCGATCACGCAGGTCGGCGCGAATCCGCTTCACAAGCTGGCGGATATCGGCCTGTGGGTGACGGCGACGGAGGCGGGCATGAAACGGGGCAACATCGGTTCCCGGATCGCGCTGTCCCACGTCATCGACATTTTGTATATGTCGCTGGTCAGCCAATCCTTCGAGTCGACGGTCAGCCGTCTGGAAGAAACGCATGCCAAGGTGCAGCGCAAAAAAGAGGAGGCCTAATCCCCATCATGAAAATTTACATCGTGCCCCAAGAACAAATCGGCAAGCTCGGAGGTGAGCTGATCGCCCGCCAACTGCAGGCGAAACCGGACAGCGTCCTCGGGCTGGCGACGGGATCGACGCCGATCCCGTTCTACAAGGAATGGATCTCCCTCGTCAAACAAGGCAAGATCAGCTTCGCCCGCGCTCGGTCGTTTAATCTCGACGAGTACGTCGGATTGCCCGGCGGCCATCCCCAGAGCTACCGGACGTTTATGCGGGAGAACCTGCTCGACCATATCGACCTGCCGGCTTCCGCGTCGGATATTCCGAACGGACAGGCGAAGGATCTGGAGGCGGAATGCCGCCGGTACGACAAGGCGCTGGAGGACATCGGAGGCATCGACTGGCAACTGCTCGGCATCGGGCATAACGGCCATATCGGCTTCAACGAGCCGGGACCGTCGCTGACGGCCGGAACCCATGTCGTCGAGCTGGCGGAAGAGACGCGCGAAGCGAACAGCCGCTTCTTCGCCTCGATCGACGAAGTTCCGACCCAGGCAATCACTGTCGGCATGGGTACGATTCTGAAAGCCCGGCAGATCGTGCTTGTCGCCCAGGGCGAAAGCAAAGCGGGCATCGTCGCCGAAGCGCTCACCGGCCCGGTCACGACGGAGCTGCCGGCTTCGTTCCTGCAGCTTCACGGTTCCGTCACCGTCGTGCTCGACGAGGCCGCCGCGTCCAAACTGCCGGCATCGCTGATCGAATCCGCGAAAGGGGCGAATCCGGTATGAGCCGATCCGACGTCTATGCGGTAGCCGGGAAGATCGCCGACGGATTGGGCGGCGAGCCTTATTACGGGGTCGTCGTCGTCGAGGACGGTGCCATCTCGGAAGTGGTGCGGGCGCCCGGGGAGGACGGGCTTCCGTCCGCGCTCGCCTCGGTCCGCGAGAAGGCGGCCGCCGCCGGCAAGATGGTCGACGCGGTTCATGCGGGGACGTCGGCGATCGTGCCCGGCTTCGTCGATCTGCACGTGCACGGCGGAGCGGGAGCGGACGTCATGGACGCCGATCCGCAGGGACTGCGGACGATGATCGCGCACCATCTGCGCCACGGCACGACGTCGCTGGTCGCCACGACGATGACCGCTTCGAAGGAGGATATCGACCGGGCGCTTGAGGCGGTGGAGACGTTCCGCCGTTCGTCGCCGCTCGGGCGGGCGGTCATCGGCGTGCATCTGGAAGGACCGTTCATCAGCCACAAGTATCCCGGCGCGCAGAATCCCGCGCACATCTCGCCGGCCCGCCGCGAATGGCTGGAGGAATGGACGGCGCGCCATCCCGGGCTGATCCGCATCCTGACGCTCGCTCCGGAAACGGAAGGCGCGGAAGAGACGATCCGCTACGCGGTGTCGAACGGCGTCGTCGCCGCTTGCGGCCATACCGACGCGACCTACGACATCATGAAGCAGGCGATCGGCTGGGGCGTGACCCACTCCGTGCACTGCTGCAACGGCATGCGCCCGTTCCATCACCGGGAGCCGGGCGTCGTCGGCGCGATCCTGCTGCATCCGGAGCTGTCGACGGAGCTCATCATGGACGGCCACCATCTGCATCCGGCTTCATCCAATCTGGTCCGTCAGGTGAAGGGCGACCGCGTCTGCCTCGTCACGGACGCGATGCGGGCCAGCGGCATGCCGGACGGCGACTCTTCGCTGGGCGGCCTGGAGGTCGTCGTGCGCGACGGCGTCGCCCGGCTGAAGGGCGACGGCAGCCTCGCCGGCAGCACGCTGACGATGCAGGCGGCGCTGAGCGGCCTGATGACCCAGCACGGCCTCCCGCTGCATCGGGCGCTGCCGCACGCCACCTCGATTCCCGCTGGGATCGTCGGCGCGAACGGCAAGGGGCGCATCGCCGCCGGCTTCGCCGCGGACCTGCTGCTGTTCGACGAAGAGGCGCATGCCGTCCGCAACGTGATGCTCGGCGGCGAATGGATCGACTTCCAGAACGGAGGGACGGTCGAATGAGCGGAAGAAACAGGACGTGCGTCAGCGTCGATCTCGGCGGCACCAAGCTGCTGACCGCCGTCATCGACGAGAGCGGCGCGATTCTGCGCCGCGAGGAGAAGCCGACGCCGGTCGGAGGCGGCGCTTCCGCCGTCATCGGGGCGATCGCCGCCAGCGTCGCCTCGCTGCGGGCGGCAGCCGGGCCTGACGAGCTGCCGCCGGAAGGAATCGCGATCGTCGCGGCCGGCGCGCTCGACGCGGAAAACGGCGTGATCCGCTACGCGTCCAACCTGAACTTCACTGACGTGGCGATCGGCGACGAGCTGAAGCGGCTGACGGGATTGCCCGTTCTGCTGGAGAACGACGCCAACGGCGCGGCTTACGGCGAGTGGAAGCACGGCGCGGGCAAAGGCTCGAACGACTGTATGTTCATCACCGTCTCCACGGGGATCGGCGGCGGCTTCGTAAGCGGCGGCAAGCTGATCCGCGGGGCGACGGGCAGCGCCGGGGAGATCGGGCATATCTCCATCGACCGGAACGGGCCGCTCTGTCCCTGCGGCAACCGCGGCTGCGTGGAGCTGTACGCCTCCGGCACGGCGATCGCCCGCACCGTCGCGGCGGATATCGCTTCGGGCGCAAGGCCGACCGGCCGCGTCGGCGAGCTGGCCGGCGGCGACGCCTCGAAGGCGACCAGCCGGCTGGTCGGCCAAGCGGCGGCGGAAGGCGACGCCTACGCGCTGGCCGTTCTCGCGGACGCCGGCTCCGCGCTGGGCTTTGCGCTGGCGGGGGCGGTGCATCTGGTCAATCCCGAGGTGATCGTCATCGGGGGCGGCGCGTCCCGGATCGGCGAGCCGCTGCTCGGGCCCATGAAGGAGACGCTTCACCGCTACGGCATCAAGGCGATGGTGGAATCGCTGCGCATCGAACAAGCCGCGCTCGGCGGCGATGCCGGCATCGTCGGCGCGGCCGCGCTGTGGTTCGACACGCGCTCCGCTTGAGACGGCATAGAGGAAAGAGGAAGGCGTTCCGCGCAAGGCGGAGCGCCTTCTTTTTTTTCAGAGCAAGACGGGCCCGTAACAGGAAAATCCTCCCTGAAACGCGAAAGAATTAGGCGGCAGACCCTATATCCGGGAGAGAAGAGGAGGCCGCCGCAGAAGCCGCCGCGACGTTTTCGCATCCATTTATTAGAGATTTTTCCCCCTGCGCAGGGCATATTTCATCTGTGGCGAGGCGGCAATCCCGACTATAATCAATCTTGAAGGCATCGTGTCGCAAGCGCTTGCGAATCCGGACGGCTGTCTAGGGGGATGGTTATGAACAAACTGGCCGGCATCGTTTTGTCTGGCGCGGTTTTGGCCGCGGGAGGAACGCTGGCGGGCTGCAGCGGCTACGGAGAAAACGGAAACGGTTTCAATCTGGCGAAAGGGGGCGGGAATGCGGCGAACAAGGTCGAAAATTTCACGGTCACGTTGCGCCATACCCAGATCCGCGACTGGAACCGCAAACGGCTGGAGCTGCTCCGCGACGTCGTCCGGGCGGCGGAAGCCGAAGTGCCGGGCGCGGCATTCGAGCTCGACGGGGTGGAGGAGGCGGTGAACCGCTTCGACAAGCTGCGCGCCGAGATGGTGGCGGGCAATCCGCCGCATATTTTCGACCTGTTCGGCGGAACCGACACGAGGGATTACGTGAAGGCGGGACGGCTGCTCGATCTGACTCCGATCATCGAAGAATTGGGGCTGAAGGACAAGTTTTACAACCTGGACGAGTTCGTCGTCGACGGCAACGTATACGGGCTGCCGATGGCCGGGTACGCCGAAGGCATTTTCTACAATAAAAAAATATTCGCCCGGTACGGCGTCCGGCCGCCGACCACCTGGGAGGAGCTGTTGGCCGCGGCGGAGACGTTCAAAGCGAACGGGGTGACGCCTTTCGCCTTCGCCTCCAAGGATGCGTGGGTCATCAACATGATGCTGAACACGATGTGGGTGCGCACGGCCGGAGCGGATTCGGTCGAGGGATTCGTGACGGGCCGGAAAAAATGGACGGACGAGGACGTGCTGGAGGCGTTTAAAAAATATGAGCTGCTTGTCCGGGAGGGCTACTTCCAGGCCGGAAACCAAAACCTCTCCTACGCGGAGCAGCAGACGACGTTCAGCGACGGCAAGGCCGCGATGATGTTCGACGGCTCCTGGGTCGTCTCGCAGATGGTCGATCCGCAGATCTCGAAGGTGGCCCAGGATGTCGGCTTTATCAATTTTCCTTCGATGGGCGGTCCGGGCGACGGCTTGATCAACACCAGCTATTCCAACGGCTACGGCTTCAGCTCCAAGCTGTCCGGCAACAAGCTTGCGGCGGTTAAAGCGTTTATCCAAGCGATGTACAACGAGCAGATGCAGAAGCGGCAGTTGACCGAAGACAGCCTGCTGCCCGCGATGAAGCTGACCGACATCAGCGGCGTCAACCCGATCATCTCCGAAGTGTTCCGGGTCACCCGCGAAGCGAAAGGCACGTTTCCGGCGTTTGACTCGATCATCCAGCCCAAAACCCGCGAAGCGCTGGAATTCGGCATGCAGGAGCTGCTCGCCGGCAAGTCCACGGCCGAGGAAGTCGTTCAGGCCGTTCAGCGGGCACAGGAATCGGCCAACCGGACGTCGGTCCGGTAAGCGCAGAGAAGGCTGCGGCTGGAGGAGGAGCGGACGTATGAGCCTGAGGAAAAAGCTGCTGTTCGCTTTCACGTTGTTCGTGATCGTTCCGCTAATCGGCTTGGGGATCGGTTCCTACATGCTCGGCCAGCAGATCATCGAGAAAAAGTTCAACGAGCAGTCGGCGACGACGATCGAAGCGATGAGCCGCAATATCGGCTATATGTTCAAGGAAGCCAATTATTACTCCGACGTCTGGCTGGTGAAGCCCGAAATCCAATCGCTGTACCGCGTGCTGGACGGTTCGGCGGCGGAAATCTCGGAGTGGCCGTTTTACGAGAACACGCTGCGGAAGACGCTGCTTACGTTTAACCCGATCAAGGCGGTGGCGCTGTACGGCAAGGACAACCTGATCATTCGCGCGGGACGCGACTCGATCCCGGCCATTCCGTACGAGCAGTTGATCCAGCATCCCGTCTATAACCGGATCAAGCAGTTGAACGGCGTGCCGCTGTGGATCGGGCCCGAGGAATATCCCGAGCTGACCGGCTCGCTCCGGTATTTCGACCAGATCCGCGTCGTGAAGGATTTCTATACGATGGACAACCGCGGATTGCTGTCGCTGCGGTTCCAGTTCAGCGAACTGGACCGGATCTTCCGCCCGTACGCGAGCGGCGACCAGGGCGTCTACCGGTATCTCATCGTCGGCCAATCGGGCATCGTCCTGTACGACAACCGGCGCGAGCTGGAAGGGAAACGCATCGGGGGCGAACTGCCGGAATTCGTGCTGGAATCGGACGGTCTTGTCAGCGGCAAAACCGATTTCCTCGGCACGCCCAGCATGGTGATGTCTTCGCCGTTGGGATTGGAGGACATGGGCGTGTTCGGCTGGCGTATCGTCTCGATCGCCCCGCTGCAGTATGTGACGGGGGAAGTCAACCTGCTGCTCGAAGCGGTGGGAGCGATCCTCTTGTTCGGTTTGGCGTCGGCGCTGCTGTTCAACAATGTGTTTGTCGGCCGCACGGTCCGGGCGATCCTGCGGGTCGTCGCGTCGATGAAGCGCGTGGAACGCGGCGATCTGTCGACCCGGCTGCGGGTCGCGGGCAACGACGAGCTGACCGTGCTGGCCAAAGGCTTCAACAGTCTGATCGGGCGGGTCGAGGACCTGCTGGAGGAAGTGAAGCGGGAGCAGGACCGGAAGAACCGGGCGGAGCTGATGCTGATGCAGGCCCAGATCAAGCCGCATTTTCTGTTTAACACGCTGGAGTCGATCAACACGCTGGCGATTCAAAACCAGGGCCGGCAGGTCAGCCAGATGGTGCAGAAGCTGGGCAAGCTGCTTCGCATCAGCATTCATCCGGACGAGGAGATTACGGTCAGCCAGGAGATCGAGCATCTGCGAAGCTATCTCGACATCCAGATGTTCCGGTTCGTGGACAGCTTCGTCTACGAGATCGTCGTACCCGACGAGCTCGGCGACCGGATCATGCCGAAGCTGACGCTTCAGCCCCTTGTGGAAAACTGCCTGCAGCACGGTTTCGAAGGGCTTGACCGCACCGGCCGCATCACGATCAAGATCCGCGAGGAACGAGGCGATCTCGTCTTCTACGTTGCGGACAACGGCCGCGGCATTCAGGCGGACAGGCTCGCCCGCTTCGGATCGGAGCCGGACGACAAGACGTCCCCGACGCCCGTCGGCCGGGAACATCTGCGGCTTGGCGTGCGCAGCGTCGCGGACCGGATTCGGATCATGTACGGCAGCCGTTACGGAATCACCATTTGCAGTGCGGAAGGATACGGCACAACGATTAGAGGATGCATGCCGCTTCGCCGGAGGGATGAACCATGAGGCTTAAAGCGTTGATCGCGGACGACGAGCTGCACATCTTGCAGAACCTGAACGCCGTTATTCGATGGGAGCGGCTGGATATCGAAGTGGTCGGGCTCGCCCGAACCGGCGAGCAGGCTTTGGCGCTGGCGACTGAGCACGGTCCGCATCTGGTGCTCAGCGATATCCGCATGCCGAATATGGACGGCTTGCGGTTTGTCGAAGCGCTCAAGAAGGCGCAGCCCGACGTGCGCGTCCTGATGATTACGGGGTATCAGGACTACGAATACGCCCGGACGATGATCCGTCTCGGCGTCAGCGACTATATCCTGAAGCCGATCGATTACGAAGGGCTGGAGACGACCATTCGCGAGCTGGCGTCGGACATACGGGAGCGCCTGGAGGAGCGGCGTCTCGCCTTCGACGGGCAGTCCGCGCGGGCCGATGCCGCCGGAGCGGAGGCGGCGGGCGCGGAGTGGCCTCCGAGGAAAAAAAGCCGGGAGCAGCTTATGAAGGAGGCCGGCGAATTCATCCGCCGCAATCTCGGCAGAGACTTCGGGTTGGAAGACGTCGCCGATCATCTGGGCATCAGCAACAGCTACTTCAGCCTGCTGTTCAAACAAACGTACGGCGAGACGTTTGTCGAGCACGTCACGCGCAGCCGGATCGAGAAGGCGAAGACGCTGCTCGTGCAGACGCCGTATTCGGTGACGGAGATCGGCAAGGCGGTCGGGTACGCCGACCGGCGATATTTTACCAAGGTGTTCCAGCGGTTGACGGGCACGATCCCGTCCGAATACCGGGAGCGGCACCTCACTAAGGAGGATCGTCCATGACGAAAACGGAAAACGTATGGCACCGGAAGGCCAAGGACATGTCCCTGAGGGAGAAGATCGGTCAACTGTTCGTGTGCGGCTTCCCCGGTCTTGCGCCGGACGACGGCATCCGGGAGCTGATCTCGGATTACGGGCTGGGCGGCGTCATCTGCTTCCGCCGCAACGTCTCCGATCCGGAGCAGGTACGGAGGCTGACGGAAGCGCTCCAGGCGGAGGCCCGGTCGGCGGGACAACCTCCGCTGTGGATCGCGATCGATCAGGAAGGCGGCATGGTGGCGCGTATCGACGCCGGCGTCACCGTCATGCCGGGCAGCATGGCGATCGGCGCGTGCGGAGATCCCGACGCCGCTTACCGCGCGGCGCTCGGTTCCGGCAGGGAGCTGCGCGCGATGGGGATCAACTTCAACTTCGCCCCTTGCCTCGACGTGAACAATAACGCGGACAATCCCGTCATCGGCGTCCGTTCGTTCGGCGAATCGCCGGAAGCGGTGGCCAATCTGGGCATGCGGCAGATTCGCGGCTACCGCGACGCCGGCGTGGCGGCGGCCGCCAAGCACTTTCCGGGCCACGGGGATACGGCGACCGATTCGCACCACGAGGTTCCCGTCGTGCCGCACGCCCGCGAACGTCTGGAGCAGGTTGAGCTGCTGCCGTTCCGCACCGCGATCGCGGGCGGCGTCGACGCCATCATGACCGCCCACGTCGTCTTCCCGGCGTACGAGCCAGACGGCATCCCGGCCACGGTCTCGCCTCGGGTGATCGACGGGCTGCTCCGCCGCACGCTCGGCTACGACGGCGTCATCATCACCGACTGTCTGGAGATGAACGCGATCTCGGATACGCTGGGCGTGGCGGAGGGGGCGGTAGCGGCGCTCGCTGCGGGAGTCGATCTGGTGCTGGTCAGCCACCGGCACGACCGGCAGAAGGCCGCGCTCGAAGCCGTCTACGAGGCGGTGCGGAGCGGCCGGCTGGACGAGGCGCGGATCAACGCGTCCGTGGACCGCATCCTGCGGCTCAAGGCGGCCCGCCGTATCGGCGAAGGCACGGCGAAAAGCGAGGCCGAACTCCGCCGCCGGCTGCTGACGGGCGACACCCTCGCGACGGCTTCGGGCATCTGCGCGCGCAGTGTGACGCTCGTGCACGACAAAGGCGGCGCGCTGCCGCTGAGCGGAAAGCGGAAGACGCTGGTCATCTGGCCGGAAGTGCGCGCCGCCACGGAAATCGATGAGATCATCCCGCAGGAGCTGACGCTGGGACGCGCGTTGTCCGATCTGCTTCCGGACGTAACCGAGCTGCGGATAGGCGTGGAACCGATGCGGCAGGAGATGGAAAACGCCATGGCTGCCGCCGCCCAAGCCGAACAAATCGTCATGGTGACGTACAACGCCCATCTCGTTGCGGCGCAGCGGGAGCTGGCGGCGAAGCTGGCGGAGCTGCCGGGCAAGAGCGTAACGGCGGTCGCCGCGCGCAATCCGTACGATCTGCTGGCACTTCCGGAAGTGTCGGCTTATCTCGCCTGCTACGAGAATCGGCCGCTGATGATGCGGGCGGTCGCCGATGTGCTGGCGGGACGCCGGCGTCCCGAGGGGCGCCTGCCGGTATCACTCGGCGAGGATTACCCTCGCGGCTGGAGCGTTACGCCATAAGCCCCGGCGCTGTCGCAAAAGCTCCTTGGGATTTGTCGGAGATTGTCGGAAACTAGCGCCGACTGGCGCATTCCGCGATAAATTAGTTAAAAAGTCTCTCTAGGATTTGTCTATCGGGATCCCTTATAATCACTTTTGGTTAAGTGAAGGCGGATAGGAGTTAGGACGAGTATGGGAGAGGACGAAAGGCTTGAGAAGCAGCGGGATGCGCTTCAGGATCGCTTGTCGCGGCTGGTCTGGGAGACCGGAACGCTGGTGCACCCGAGCGTGGTGGCCGTCAGTCAGGAGTTGGATCACGTTATCGTCGATCTGCAGCGGAGACTGTGCGGCATCGGAAAAAGATAAACCGGTCTCCTTGATACGAAGACCGGCTTTACCCCATAGTCATGGCGGCCGCTTGTCGCGGCCGCTGTTTTTATGAACGGATGATTTCGCCGCGCCCGTCCGCGCTCCTCGCGGGCGAGCAGTGGTCGATCGGGAACGAGCACGGTTCCCCGGACGCCAGTTCTTTCACCAACCGGCCCGTCGCCGGAGCCAGCAGGATGCCGTTGCGGTAATGTCCGGTAGCCACCAGGAGGCCGTCCACTCCGGGGACGAAGCCGATCCATGGCAGGCCGTCGGGCGTCCCGGGGCGCAAGCCCGCCCAGGTGCGGACGAACCGGGCGCGCTCCATCGCGGGAAGCAGCCGGACCGCCTTGGCGTGCAGGGCGGCCATCGCTCCGACGGTGGGCGTCTTGTCGTAGCCGGCTTCCTCCTGCGTGGCTCCGACCCAGATCGTGCCGTCCATCTTCGGCACAAGGTAGCAGCCTTGGACGAACAGCGTCCGCCGGGTGAGCGGCTTCTCCGGCGCGACGGAGTAGCATTGCCCTTTGACCGGAAAGACGGGCAGATCGATGCCGTGCGGCGACAGCAGCGACGAGCTCCAAGATCCGGCGGCGACAATGGTCTGCTGCGCGAAGATCGGTCCCGCCGACGTCTGCAATCCGGTCACGCGGTTTCCTTCTTTCAGCAGCGACGTTACGGGCCGGTCTTCGTGGAACGCGACGTCCAGCGCCGCGCAGGCCCTCCGGAGCGCCGTCGCGAGACGGAGCGGATGAACCTGATGGTCATGGCGAAAATAATAGCCGCCGCGCAGCTCGCCGGACGCAACCTCCGGTTCCATCCGGACGATCTCCTCCGGCGACAGCCACTCCGCTTCCGAGTTCCAGGCCGCGCGGGCGAGAAGCTCGGCTTCGTCCGCTTCGTCAAGCGCCGCCCGGATAATGCCTTCCGGCACGTATTCGATGGATACGCCGGACCGGTCCTTCAGTTCCTCGGCCCAGGACCGGTACAAGCCGCGGCTCCACTTGCACATTTCAAAAAAAGCGCCGCCGTGATGCGATTCCGCCTCCGCTCCCAGCATGCCGGCGGCCGCCGATACGGCTTCGCCGTGCAGAGGTCCTCGATCGACGACTGCGACCTTGCGCCCTGTTTTCGCCAATTCGTACGCGACGGAGAGTCCGATAATGCCTCCGCCGGCGATCGCTGCGTCATACGTTGTCATGGGATCATTCCTCCTCTAACTGCCTTGCGGCGGCGCGATCGGCGGGAAAACCCGCTTCGGTTCGCGGTCGCATTCGTCAAGGGCGGAGCGGTAGGCGAGCGCCGTCCGTTCCGGGTCGGGCGATTCGAAGCCGGTCGACATGACGGCGATGCCCGCGCAGCCGGTCGCCAGCACCTCCGGGGTCCGTTCGGGCGTGATGCCGCCGATCGCCAGCACGGGCAAGTCCGAGAACGACACGATCTCGGCCAGCAGGTCCAAACCTCTGGCGGGCAGCCCCGGTTTGGAGCCGGTCGGGTACACATGCCCGAACAGCAGATAATCGGCGCCCTCGGCCTGGGCTTGCGCGGCTTCCTGCACGCTATGTACGGAGCGGCCAATCCGGCAGCCCCGGGGCAATACGGCGCGGGCCGCATGCGGCGGCAGCCCAGCGGCCGGCAAGTGGAGCCCGCCCGCTCCGACCGCGGCGGCGATGTCGGCCCGGTCGTTGATCCAGAGGCGGTCCGTTCCGACCGCTTCGGCCATCGCCTCCGCCCACTCCAGCACCTCGCGCGGGGAGCGGGCTTTCTCCCGGATATGAAACGCCCGAACCGCCTCCAAGACGCCGGGCAACGAAGCGACCGACAAGGTATCCTTCAGGGACATCTTGCCGGTCGTTATATAATGTAGCGCATGTTTTTTCATATAGCTATGATAGACCCGATGTTCGCCTCCCGTCAACTTGACGCTGGCGAAGATGGGGGGCTAAACTGTTGACAGAGAATCGACAATGGGGAGTGTTGGTTATGGTCAAGACGGCAACGGCTCTGACGATAGCGGGATCGGACAGCGGAGGCGGGGCGGGCATTCAGGCGGATCTGAAGACGTTTCAGATGCTGGGCGTGTACGGCGCCTCCGCGATTACGGCTGTTACCGCGCAAAATACATTGGGGGTTCACGGCATTTACGATATTCCGGTCGAAGGGATCGCCCTCCAGATCGAAGCGGTATTGGACGATATCGGCGCGGATGCGGTCAAGACGGGCATGCTCTCCAAACCGGAGGTGATCGAGCTGGTGGCGCGAATCGCCGAACAACGGGGGATCAAGCGCCTTGTCGTCGATCCCGTCATGGTGGCCAAGGGAGGAGCGCGGCTGCTGGTGCCGGAGGCCGAGTCGGCTCTTCGGGACAAGCTGCTGCCGCTTGCGGCCGTCGTGACGCCCAACGCGCCGGAAGCCGAGGTTCTCACGGGAAGAGCGGTGCGCAGCAGGGAAGACCAGCGGCGCGCGGCGCGCAGGCTCGTCGACGAGCTGGGCGCGGGAGCCGCGGTCGTGAAGGGCGGCCATCTGGACGGCGAGCCCGTGGACGTGCTGTATGACGGGCGGGAGTTGGTCGAACTGCCGGGCGAGCGTTACGTCACCCGGCATACGCACGGAACCGGCTGCACCTTCTCCGCAGCGTTGACGGCCGGATTGGCCAAAGGCCAGCCGCTGCCGGAAGCCGTCGCTTCGGCCAAACGGTTTGTGGCGGCGGCCATCCGCGAAGAACTCGGAATCGGCGGCGGACACGGCCCGACCAACCATTGGGCAGGTGCGCGCGCATGAACGAAGCCGGATTGCACGCCGTCGCGCTGGCGGCCGCGGCATCTCCCGAGGAGGCGAAGCCGGAGGCCGATCTGAAGGATGTCCGGGAAGCCATGTATGTGCTTCTCGTTATCGTCGTCGCATTTTTCGTCCTGATGCGCTGGGCGAAGAAAAAAGCCAAGCGCAGGCGGGCGGCCCAAGGAGATCAAGCGGCATCCGGAGAGACCGGAACGCCGGAGCCGAAACGGAAGGAGTAGCATCGTTCGATGTATTATGTAAACCGGGAGCAAATATCCGAGCGGTTGGCGTTCGTTCCCGTTATCGCGGAGGGAGTCGAACGCCTGAAGGCGGCGCGGAACGGAGGCGGAATCGGCCTTGTCGACGCGCTGGCGCAGGAGCGGCTGCTGCATTTGGCCATCGAAGCCGTCACCGATGTCGGCAGCCTGTTGATCGACGGCTTTTTGATGCGGGACGCCAGCAGCTATGAGGATATCGTCGATATTTTGGTGACCGAAGGCGTGTTCTCCGCGGAGCTGGGGTCGGAGCTGGCCGAGCTTGTGCGCTTGCGCAAGCCGCTTGTGCAGGATTATTACAAACTGGACCGTCAGCGCCCGCATCCGCTGTTTGCATCGCTGGACAGGATGATGGCCGAGTTCGCGGAGGCGGTCAACCGTTATCTGCTTCAAGAGCTCGGTCCGGAGCGGGGGTAAGCGGGCGGCATGGAATGCCGGGTCGGCTGCGCCGCTTGCTGCATCGTCATCTCGATCTCCACGCCGATTCCGGGCATGCCGGAGGGCAAGCCGGCCGGAGTCCGGTGCGTCCAACTGACAGCGGACCATCGTTGTTCCCTGTTCGGCAAGCCGGAGCGGCCCGCGGTCTGCGGAGATTTCGGCGCGTCCGAAGAGATATGCGGACGGTCCAACGAAGAAGCTTTCGCCATTCTGGCCGAGCTGGAACGGGTCACACGTCCGGATTGAACCGGCCGGGGAAGCGCGGGAGTCATCGTCCGTCCGGCCGCGCCGGGTTCCGAATGGCGGTTCGGCCGAACGTCCCGGCGGACATGCGCCATACGGGGAAAAAGAAGCGCCTGCGGGCGATTGATCCGGGAGTACGCTCCCGGCATCGATCGTCCGCAGGCGCTTTATTGCGTTCAGGCTCCGGCCGCGCCGCGTTCCCGGTAACGGGCAACCGCCTCCGTGAAGGCGGCGGCCCGGGCGGTTACACGCTCCCACTCGTTCCGGGCGATCTCTCCGTGGTTGATCAGCGCGCTTCCGATACCGACCGCCACGCAGCCGGCATCGAAGAAGGAGCCGATATTGTCCGGCGTCACGCCGCCGACGGCCATCATCGGGATATGCGACAGCGGCCCTTGAAGCTCCTTTACGTAAGCGAGGCCCAGGCTTGCGCTGGGGAACAGCTTGACGGCGGTCGCCCCCGCCTTCCAGGCTTTGACGATCTCCGTCGGCGTCATGCAGCCGGGATAGATCGGGAGTCCGCGCGCGACGGATTCCGCGATGACCTTCTCCTCCATATTCGGCGTGACGATAAATTGCGCTCCCGCTTCGGCCGCCGTTGCGAGATCGTCCTCATCCAGCACGGTGCCGGCTCCGATCCACATCCGATCCCCAAGCGACTCCCGAAGCGCCGAGATCATGCCGGCCGCGCCGCTTGTGTTCAAGGTGACCTCCATCACGCGAATGCCTCCGTCGTACAGGGCTTGTCCTACCGGCACGATCTTGTCGGCCGGGACCCCGCGCACGATCGCGACGATTCGAGTTTGATGGAGCAGTTCCAGTCCAGCGTTCGTTTCCACTTCCGATTCCCCCGGCTATTGCGATATGTATGGCTTCCGTTCTTGCCCATACAATCATTATAAGCGGGTTTCGCGCCGTTCGTCTAACGGGGCGCAATACGGCTGTCACCAGGGACAATCGTTCGACTTATAATAATGTATTCCTAGGCATTCGTCCCGGTGGAGCCATCGGAGGTGGCGGGAACATGTGGGAAACATGGGCGCAAGCCCTGTTGGCGGGGAGCGCCGCGCTGGCGGCCGCCGGCGTGACGGCCGGCATATGGTTCGCGGCGATTCGGATCGGCACGGCGGCGGACCGGATCGGCGCCCTGGCGAGCGAGCTGGAGGCCGCGGCCGCGCAGGCGGGCCGCACGTTGACCGAGACGGAGTCCGTCGTCCGGGACGTGCGCGCCAAGCTGGAGACGCTGGAATCCGCGGTGCAGGCCGCCGGCCAGCTCGGTCAAGCGGCGCGGGCTTGCGCCGACGCGGCGGTGCGGCTGTCCGAACGGTTCGAGCCGGACAGCGGGCGCAATCCGAGGAGGGGAGCCGACCCGATACGGACCAGACGCGGGCGCAAGGCGGCTCCTCGCGCCGAGCATCCGGACGGGAACAGGGAGACGGAGCAGGCGGAGACGGATCGAACCCGCCAAGGGTTCGAGCTCGGCGAATGGCTCGACTGGTCCGTCGAGCTGCTCACGTTATGCCGCCGGATTCCCGCCCGTCGCGGCGCCGGAGACTCCCGCCCTTCCCCGGACAAAGCGGACGAATGAACCAGTCGAACAGAGGTGAGCGCATCATGAGTAAGAAATCGGTATGGATCGCAGCGGCGATCGGAGCGGTCGCCGGCGCGGCGGCAGGTTTGCTGTTCGCTCCCAAAGCCGGGAAGGAGCTGCGCCGGGATATCCGGCAAAAATCGCAGCAGGCCGGCCAAGCGGGTCTTGATCTGGCCCGGCAGGCGGGCCAGACAGCAGGCGAGCTCGGCCAACGTTCGGCCGATGCGGCCAAGCTTGTCGGCCGCAGTGCCGCCCGCGTTGGCCGGGCAGCGAAGGAAGCGGGCCACGCCGCCAAGGATTTTGCGGCAAAAGTCGGGAACCAGTCCCAGGATGCGGCCCATGCTGTCGGGCTCGCGGCGGCGCAATGGAGCGGCAAGCTGAGGAAAGTGACGGGGCGGCTGGCCGAAGAGGTGAAGCTGTACCGTCAATTCCGCAAGGAATCGCTGGCGCGGATGCATGCGGCCGCAGCGGAGGAGTCCGAGACCGCCCGCCTGGCGGTGATCGAACCGGAGCAGCCGGAAAAGGCCAAGCTGGGGATCGTCGAGACGCCCGCCGATTCGCGCGAGGAAGCCGCAGCCGCCGAGTCCTCGTCCGTACAGGAGGAAGCGGCTGCGGCGGCGAGGTAGTAACCGTTCGTCCGCCGGCGCGGGAGGTTGCCCCCCCCCCGCGCCGGCGGATGCCGTGTCTGCGGCTGATTCGCCACGCGTTATTTGATCCACTTGGAAGGATCGATCTGCTCCCGGTTAAGTCCTTCCCAGACGTTCCGCACGGGGGCGCCGTCCGGCTGTTCAAACACGAGGAACGCGGTGGGCAGCAGCCTCTCGCCGTACGGACTCGCCGGTTTGTTCACGACATGGCCGCCGCTTGTCGCCAGCACGGTGGACGAGCCCCCGTCCAGATTCGCCGCGATCACCGCGCCGTGCTCCAGCAGCACCTCCTGCACGTCGTACAGCGTCGCGCCGACGCTGTGCTTCTGCCTGCCGTCGATGACGAGGAACAGCAGCGCGCCGTCGGCCCTCTGGCCGATCGCCGTGCGCGGGGCGAGTCCCCAGCCTTCCTTGTCGCTCTTGAACAGCCCCTGTCCGTTCAGAATGATCCGGGGCGAGAACGACACGGCCTCCTTCACGCCCATCTCGATCAGCTCGTTCGGCTTGTATTTGCCGGCAATCATCCGTCCCGTCTTGTCGATGCCGACCACGTGCGTCGGCGTCTCCATGCCGACGTCCCGGTACCAGATCTCGCCGCCGGAGATGACGAGGCCGATCGGCTTGAAGCCGTTGCCCATGCCTTCGGGATCGACGAACCCTCCCGCATTGATCCCGGCGACCGCCCCCGTTCTTTTAACCATCTCGGATACTTTTTCGCCCATGCCGGGTTTGGCCGGCACGCCGAGGCGCACCTTCAGCGGATCGCGCACGATCATCAGATGTCCCTTGAAGCCGTCTCCCTCCACCTCGATCAGCTCGGTCAGAGGGAGCGTCTCTTGTCCGGGGGCGGGCTGCGGCTCGGCCACGGCGACTACGGTCTCGTCCTCCAGCTCGGCATACGATTCGAACTGCCTGTTATATTGGGCCACGCGCTCCTTCAGGCCTTGCTCGCCGATCAGCCAGGCCGCCCAATGGCGATGCTGCGTCGTAATCAGCGTGTCGGCCATCGTGTAGCGCAAGCTCGAACCCCACGGCGTGGCGAACAAAAACAAAACCGCGAGCGCTCCGGCCAGCGCGGCGGCCGCGGCGAGCCGGCCGAACCAGCGGAGCGGTCTGCCGCGCGCTTGGCGCCCGGCCCGCCGTCCGGCGGATCGTGGCGGCAGCGGCGGCGTCTCCGCGGCGGGCCGAACGCGATACCCAGACTGATTCATGGAATTCTCCTCCGTGCGCGAGTTCTACTTATTGATTCTGATGACGAATCCCCGCGGCAAAAAGTTTCTTGTTTTCCGCTCGACCCCAACGCTTACTGCTGCAATCGCAGGCGTCTGCCGGCCGCCGCTGCCGATTCTCGGGTTGATTTTCCGGGGCAGATGCGAGATGATAGCGAAGGACATGTCCATATCGATAAAAGGAGGAGCCGCCTCGCCATGTTGTCCCGTAAAACGATTGAAGAAAACGCTCTTTACTGGGCGTTTCTGGTGGCGCTTGTCGCCACTATGGGCAGCCTGTATTTCAGCGAAGTGCGCCATTATATCCCATGCTCGTTATGCTGGTACCAGCGGATCTTCATGTATCCTCTTACGATTTTGTTCGGCGTCGCCGCCGTACGGAAAGACCGTGGGGTGATCTATTACGGATTTCCGCTGGCGGCCATCGGAGGCAGCATCTCGCTGTACCACGTGCTGCTGCAAAAGCTGGACTGGATGAAGTCGAACATGCCGGCCTGCGGCCTCATCCCTTGCGATACCGACTACATCAATTGGTTCGGCTTCGTGACGATTCCGGTGCTGGCGCTGACAGCCTTTATCCTGATTCTCATTATACTCGCGGTCTATACCCGCGTCACTCGCGCCTGAGCAATCCCCCGCATGCATCCATGTGCTGCAGGGGCCAAATACATCGTTAACGCCATTCAAAACGCCGCGCCGCCGAGCTGCGAGCCAGGAAGCGCCGCGAATACGGTCCGGTTCGAGCTCATGCGCCGGTTCGATTGTTGCGGGCGTTGCCCGTCCGGTCAAGCCGGGACAGCGGGTCCGGGCCGGAACAGGTTTTCCGGTCCGGACCGCTTTTTTCTTCGGAATTCGATCCGGTCCGAAGTTCTTTGGGCGGAGCTGTTGCTCCCGGCGCCGTCTTGGATTATGCTGGGCGCAGAGGGATATCCGGGGAGGGATGCGTATGACGGCCGACCGTCGGTACATGTTGGCGCTCGATCAAGGCACGACCAGTTGCCGCGCGATTCTGTTCGACAGATCGGGGGCGATCATCGGGTGCGAGCAGCGGGAATTTGCGCAGATTTACCCGAAGCCGGGCTGGGTCGAGCACGACGCGGAGGAGATCTGGCAGAAGCAATTGGACGTGCTGAAGGCGGTGCTGATCCGCAATCACGTCCGGCCCGACCGCATCGCGGGCATCGGCATCACGAACCAGCGGGAGACGGCCGTCGTCTGGGACCGCGCGACCGGCAAACCGGTTCACAACGCGATCGTCTGGCAGAGCCGGCAGACGGCGGACATCTGCAACGAGCTGAAGGCGGCGGGGCATGAGCGGACATTCCGCGAGAAAACCGGATTGCTGCTCGACGCCTATTTCTCGGGGACCAAGGTGAAATGGATTCTCGACCGCGTGCCGGGCGCGAGGGAGAAGGCGGAGCGGGGCGAGCTGCTGTTCGGCACGATCGATACGTGGCTGCTGTGGAAGCTGACGGACGGACGCGTACATGCCACCGACTATTCGAATGCCTCCCGCACGCTGATGTTCAACATACACACGCTCGAATGGGACACGGAGCTGCTTCGGCTGTTGACGGTTCCGCCCTCGATGCTGCCGGACGTCAGACCGTCGAGCGAGGTGTACGGTTATACCGCCAAGACGCTGTTCGACGTGCCGATTCCGATAGCGGGCATGGCCGGCGATCAGCAGGCGGCCTTGTTCGGCCAGGCTTGCTTCCGCGAAGGCATGGCCAAAAATACGTACGGAACCGGCTGCTTCATGCTGATGAACACCGGAACGCAGGCGGTCGCCTCGCGGAACGGCCTGCTGACGACGATCGCCTGGGGAATAGACGGCCGCGTGGAATACGCGCTTGAGGGCAGCATCTTTATCGCGGGCGCGGCGATTCAATGGCTGCGCGACGGGCTGAAGCTGATCGCGAGCAGCGCCGATTCCGAGAAGCGCGCCGCGGCCGTATCCGGGACGGACGGCGTGTATCTCGTGCCGGCGTTTGTCGGCCTCGGCGCGCCGTACTGGGACATGGAGGCTCGCGGAGCGATCTTCGGATTGACGCGCGGCACGACAGACGACCATCTGATCCGCGCGGCGCTGGAATCGCTGGCGTATCAGACGCGTGACGTGCTGGAAGCGATGAAAGCCGATTCGGGCCTCGCGCTGACGCAGTTGTCCGTCGACGGGGGAGCGGTCGCCAACAACTTCCTGATGCAGTTCCAGGCCGACCTGCTCGGCGTGCGCGTGAACCGGCCGCGCGTGCTGGAGTCTACGGCGCTCGGCGCCGCTTATTTGGCCGGACTCGCGGTCGGCTACTGGGAAGGCAAGGAGGATATCGTGCGCAATCGGGTGATCGAGCGCGTCTTCGAGCCGGCGATGGACGAAGAGAGCCGGGCCGGCCTGTACGACGGCTGGAAAGCGGCGGTTGCCGCGGCGATGAGCTTCAAGCGGAACAAGCGGGCTGGCGGCTGAACGGCTGGCTGGGGGACATGAAATCCAATAAAAAGCGGCCATCTGCGAACGAAACAAGTCCTGATGGCCGTTTTCCCTGCGGGGCTGTTATGCGTCGATGTGCATGATGAAGAAAACGCCGCAAGCCGCCGCCGAAGCTGCGCCGGTCGCTTCTGTTGCAGTTCCGCGGCGCGGGTGCCGACGAAAGCGCCCCGTAAATCGTCACGCCCGTCAGGCACAAGCGGCGGAGGGGGGCCGATGAGACCGCCGAAGCAGTCCGAAGCCGCCGTCTTGCGAATGCGCCTGCCGCCGAAAGCGGCAAACGGCTTTGCCGTCCCGGCTCCGGGGAAGCGGCAAAGCCGTTTTTGCTTGCGGATTAACGCTTGTTGCCCGCACCTATTTTTGCGAATCAGCCAGATGGGTGAACAATACTTCGTGCATCGACAGCTTCGCTCCCAGCATCATCTCGCCGCTGCCGGACGTCTTGCGCTGTTCGTGCGCCTGGCGGAACGAGTCGCTGCGTGTCCAAGCCTCGAAATGCTCCTTGCTCTCCCAGGTCGTGCACACCTTAAACTCCTCGTAGTCGGCCTCCTGCGGGTTCACCGTGCGCTGAAACTCCATGCGGACAAACCCGGGCATGCTCTGGATGCCCTTGGGCTCGCGGAACCGCTCGGCAAACGCTTCGCCCATGCCGGGCTTGACCCGAATCGTATTGACGACGACAAACATCATGCCGCCTCCTTTCTTTACTAAAAAATACACCCCTCGGAACGCATCGGATTTCCCCCGGGGGGGTTCCATGTCGGTTCCGAGGGGCAGGCCGTTCAAAACCCGTGCGAGAGGCTGTCGCTATTACCGCAGATTCGGAATATCCACAGCCGGATCGACATCCGCCTCGTAATCGACGCCATCGGTCTCAAAGCCGAATAGCTGGAAAAATTCCTGGCGGTAGCCTTCCAGGTCGGACAGCTCGTAAATATTTTCGGTCGTAATGGCGCTCCACAGGCGGGAAACTTCTTCCTGAACGTCGCTCCGCATCTCCCAATCGTCCACGCGCACGCGGCCTTTTTCGTCGACCGGGGTCGGCGAGGGGCCGTACAGGCGCTCGGAGAACAAGCGGTACATCTGCTCGATGCAGCCTTCGTGCAGGTTTTTCTCTTTCATGACTTTGTACAGCGCGGCGATATACAAGGGAACAACCGGGATCGCCGAGCTCGACTGCGTAACGAGCGCCTTGTTGACGGAGACGTACGCGCGTCCGCCGTTCGGGCTCAGCCGTTCGTTCAAGCGCAGCGCCGTCGCTTCCAGGTCGTCCTTGGCGCGGCCGATCGTGCCTTCGCGGTAGACGGCGTGCGTGATCTCCGGGCCGATGTAGGAATACGCGACCGTGACGGCGCCCGGCGCGAGCACGCCCGCGCCGGAGAGCGCGTCGATCCACATCTGCCAGTCTTCGCCGCCCATGACGGCTACGGTCTGGCGCACTTCGTCCTCGGTGGCGGGCTCGACCGATACGGTCGTCACTTCGCCGGTATGGAAGTTGACGGTTTTGTTCGTATACGTCTCGCCGATCGGCTTGATGACGGACGAGAACGTCTCTCCCGTCTTCGGATGTGTGCGGCGCGGCGACGCGACGCTGTATACGACCAGATCGACCTGACCGAACTCCGTCCGGATCAGATCGATCGTCTTCGCCTTGATCTCGTCGGAGAAGGCGTCGCCGACGATGCTGAACGACTTCCGTCCGGCTTCGGACGCGGCGCGTTCGAAGGCGGCGGAATTGTACCAGCCCGCGGTCGCCGTGCGCGCGCCTTCCGCCGGTTTGTCGAAGTAGACGCCGATGGTGTCGGCTCCCGCGCCGAACGCCGCGACGATCCGGGAAGCCAGGCCGTATCCTGTCGACGCGCCGACGACGAGCGCTTTTTTCGGTCCGGAGATGGGAGGCTTGGACCGCACGTATTCGATCTGTCTTGCCACTTGGCGCGCGCATCCGGCCGGATGCGCGGTCGTGCAGATGAAACCTCGCGTTTTCGGTTGAATGATCATATTTGACAGGTTCCTTTCCTAAAAAGTCGGGATTCGCTCTTCAGGGACTCTCTCCCATTCTACCGATTTTTTAACGCGAAGGAAAGTGCCCGATCTGCGACAGGATTCGCGCGGGTCCCGTCGAATAAGATATAGAGAAGAGAAAGAAGGTGCCAACCGCATGCGAACATTCCGTGCCGGAATCGCGGCTGCCGCCGGTCTGGCCGTGCTGATGGCGGCCTCGGCCGGATGCACGCCGGGGCCGGAGCCGGCCTATACGCCGGCTGCCAGCGCCGCCCCGTCCTTAAAACCGTCCGACGCCGTACCGTCGCCGTCCGTATCCTTGCCGCCGTCGCCGATTCCCGCGTCCCCGACGCCTGTTCCGTCTCCCTCGTCTGAGGCGCGGACGAGCGCGAAGCCTTCGCCGACGGCCGCCGCCACGGCCAAGCCGGCGCCGGGTGGGACCGCCGCGAACGAGCGCAAGGCGCTCTCGTGGTACTACATGCGCAAGGGTGAAGGCAAGGTGCCGGGTTTCCCGAGCGACATCCGCCTGTACAAACCGAAACACAAGGTGATCTACGTCGGTACGGGCAACAAAGTGTATTTGACGATCGACAACGGCGGCGCGATGGGCGACTACAACCGCTGGCTCGATATTTTGAAGGAGCACGACGTCAAAGCCAATTTCTTTATTGCCGGTTATAATCTGAAGAAGGCGCCCGATTTCCTGAAAAGACTCGTGGAGGAAGGCCATCTCGTCGCCAACCACACGATGACCCACAAGGATTTTACGACGCTCTCCGACGACCAGGTGAGAGAAGAGATCGAGGAATATGCGAAACTGTATAAAGAGATGACCGGGCAAGAAATCCAGCCGTATTTCCGCTTTCCTTACGGGAAATACAGCCTGAAGCTGCTGGACATCGTGTCCGAAATGGGCTATACTTCTGTTTTCTGGTCCACTGCGATGCGGGATTGGGAGCCTCGGAAAAACGGCTGGAAGGACGCCCATGCGGATATTTTGAACAATCTGCACGACGGCAACGTCATCCTGATGCATCAAGCCTCCGAGGACAATCTGGAGGCGCTGGACGCCATCATTCGCGACGTGAAGGAACGAGGCTACGAATTCGGACTCGTCAGCGAGATCCAGCTCCCCGAGTCCCGGTAGCCGGGACGGGGGCGGATACATACACTGTTCGAAGAAAGCTTCGGCAGCCACACCCATTCTCACGCATAAAGGAAGCGAACTCTGTGAAGCAAGCGATAGCCATCTTGGATTCCGGCGTCGGCGGCCTGACGGTCGTCCGGGAAGTGATGCGGCAGCTCCCCAGGGAGGAAATCATTTACTTTGGTGATACGGCCCGCGCGCCTTACGGTCCGAGAGATCCACAAGAGGTGCGGCAATTTACGCGGGAGATTGTCGCTTATCTGATGCAGTACGATCCGAAAATGATTGTGATCGCATGCAATACGGCTACGGCCGTGGCGCTGGACGACATACGCGCGATGGTCGATGTGCCGGTCGTCGGCGTCATCCATCCGGGAGCGAGGGCGGCCATCAAAATTACGCGGTCCAACCGGATCGGCGTCATCGGCACGGTCGGCACGATCCGCAGCGACGCCTACCGGATCGCGCTGGAGTCCATCTCGCCTATGGTTGAAGTGTACAGTCTGGCGTGTCCGGACTTCGTGCCGCTCGTCGAGCAAGGCTTGTATCGGTCGGAAGAGGCGCTCCATGTCGTGGAGCGTTCGCTGGAGCCGCTGCGCGGTCTGCCGCTGGATTGCCTGATATTGGGCTGCACGCATTATCCGTTTCTGGCGGACTCCATCTCCCAGGTGATGGGGAACGATGTTCGCCTTATCAGCTCCGCGGAGGAGACGGCCCGGGAGATCAGTACGATTCTGTATCAAACCGGACGGCTCGAACGGACGGTCGAACTGCCCGTGCACCGTTTTTTTTGCAGCGGGCAGCCCGTTACATTTCAGACGATCGCCCGGCAATGGCTCGGGAACCAGATCGAAGTATGTCCGGTCGTCTGGCAGGTTCCGCAAATCTCCTAACCGCCGGTCCGCGCTCTCCTTGGCAGGAGGTGCGGGCCTTTTTCGTTGGTCCAGGGAGACGGCCCTGTTCTGCTTCGTCCTCGCACCGCATACGCTGGCTATGGGCCGGCCGGCTTGCGCATCGCCGGACTGCCCGTATCTCGAACGGACTCCTCGGGAGTTTCCTCGCAACCGGCAAGGAGGGGAAAACGTGACGTATCCGTATGTGGTGCAGAGAGGCGATACGCTGTACCGGGTGGCCAGAAAGTTTAATATCAACCTGCAATCGCTGCTGGCGGCAAATCCCGGGGTCGATCCCGACCGGTATCTGATGCCGGGTCAGTTGCTGCAGATTCCGGCCCGGAACGGGGGATACGTGGTGCAGGCGGGCGATTCGTTTTACTGGATCGCGCGCAAATTCAATATCGGCCTTCAGGAGCTGATGGCCGTCAATCCGGGAATCGATCCCGCGCAGTTGCCGATCGGGCAGACGCTTCGGCTGCCCCCGCCCCAGGGGCAGGAGAGCGGGGATATCGTGAATACCCGCTGGGAATACGGCTACGCGGAGATGATCGACGACTTGGCCTTGCTGCAGACCCGTTATCCGTTTATCGCGCTGGAGACGATCGGTTCCTCCGTTCTGGGCAAGCCGATTCCGGCCGTCCGCATCGGGACGGGCGAACGGCGCCTTCATTATAACGGTTCGTTTCACGCGAACGAATGGATTACGACGCTGCTGGTCATGAAGTTTCTGGAGGATGCGGCGCGCGCCGCGGCGACGGGCGCTTCCTTCCGGAGACGGAACATGGCCGAGCTGTTCCGGCGCAACACGCTTTGGCTCGTGCCTATGGTCAATCCGGACGGAGTGGAGCTGGTTCAGGAGGGAGCGGCGCCCGATCACCCGTATTACGAACAATTGATTCGGTGGAACGGCGGGTCGCCGGACTTCCGGGACTGGAAAGCGAATATCCGGGGGGTCGATCTGAACGACCAGTTTCCGGCGGGATGGGAGATCGAACGGGACCGCCGGGCCGTACCGGGGCCGGGCCCGCGGGATTGGGTCGGGCCCGAGCCGCTGAGCGAGCCGGAATCGAAGGCGATGGCCGATTTTACGCGCAAGTACGACTTCGCCATGACGATTGCGTTCCATACGCAAGGCCGGGAGATCTATTGGAACTACCGGGATCTGGAGCCGCCGGAGTCGGAGGCGATCGCCGCGCGGTTCGGGCAGGTCAGCGGCTACCGCCCCGTCAAGCTGACGGACAGCGACGCGGGCTACAAGGACTGGTTCATTCAGGAATGGCGGCGTCCGGGCTTCACGGTGGAAGCGGGACTGGGCATCAATCCGCTGCCGATCTCCCAGTTTCCCGAAATGTACAGGGATGCCGGCAATATCATGCTTGCGGCGCTGGAAATATGACGGAGCAAAACAGGGGCGACCCGCCGTAATGGCGGATCGCCCCTGTGTGCGTGAGCAAGGACATGCGGCGCGTCAAGGCCCGAAACGCCGTGCGACGGCCGCGAACAGTCCCCGCCAGATCAGCATAAATAAGGTCAGGAACACCATGGTTACAATAAAGAAGGAGGTGAACAGTTCCTTATCGTAGAGGATGGTCCTCAGCAGAAGGCCGACGGGAATGGCGATCGCCGAAGCGAGAAGCGCTCGGGCCAGCGCGGAACCGACGCCCGCGGCAAACGCGCGCGCGCGGTAAGCTCCCGTAAGCCAAGCGATAGGAATCCAGGCCAGCATAAACGGGAAGGCTGTTACGATCGATTGCCAAATCGAAAAGCTCATGCCGTGATCGCTTCTGCCGATCATGACGAAGACGACCAATACGATCAAGTCGCCCGCCAGCAGAAGCAACAGTTGACCCGGCGAGATGCTGTCGTATACTCTCTTCATCCGCTATCCAACTCCAGTCCGAAAATGCGTCCGCCCGGTCGGAACGCCCGGCGGTTCTATTTTGTCTTCTTCCATTATAGCCGTTTTGTGTCGGAATACAACTTTATGGACATGCAAACGCTGCCTTCATCCGTTACAATAGGGACAAGGAATCGCGAGAGGGGGATTGCGCCCATGCGCAAATGGCTGTCTCTTCGCAGATGGTCGCACGTGCTCCGAAACGTCTGGCGGCTGCTTCGTTCCCCGCGCGTTCCTCTGCGGGACAAGCTGCTGTTCGTTGTGCCGGTGCTCGTCTATACCGTCGCGCCGGACGTTCTGCCGCTGGTGCCGATTGATGACATCGGCGTGGCGATGATTGCGGCCAAGCTGTTCGTGTCTTGGGTCGAGCGCCGTTACCCTGATGCCTGAGCGGCAACGGAAGGTCTTGCGCAAGGATAGGAGTGGAATCGTGTTTGGACAAGATCGTGTACCGCAAAATTCATGAGCAAATCGCCGACCGGCTGAAGCAGAGCATCCTGGCCGGCGAGCTGCAGCCCGGTGCGAAGCTGCCTTCGACCAAGGAGCTGAGCGAACGTTACGGCGTGGGCATGTCCACCGTCCGCGAGGCGCTCAGCGCGCTGAAAGCGATGGGGCTGGTCGAATCCAGGCAGGGCGAGGGCAGCTATGTGCGCAAGATCGAACCCGCGGACGTCGGCATGCCGGAACTGTCGGGGCTGCTGATGGACAAGGAGACGATTCTGGAGCTGCTGGAGGCGCGCAAGGCGCTGGAGGTGTCGAACGCAGGGATCGCGGCGGAGAAACGGACGGAGGACGACCTCCGCCGGTTCGAAGCGCTGCTCGCGGCGATGGAGAAGCATCTCGGCGACGAGACGGAAGGCGAACGCGCCGATATGGCGTTCCACCTGGCGCTGGCCCGCGCGACGCACAACTCCATCATCGTCCGGATGCTGGAGACGGTATCGTCGCAGATGGAGACGGCCATCCGCGAGACGCGCCGGCTGCAGATGTACGCCAGCAAGTCGGTGTCCGAGCAATTATGGCGCGAGCACCGGGACATATACGAAGCGATCGCTTCCCGCGACCCGCAGCGGGCGATGGATGCGATGCGGCAGCATCTGTTTCATGTGGAGAGGGTGCTGGTTCAAGCGTTACGATAACGAACATGAGGAGAGAAAGAAACATGGCGGCAGAAGCTCGCGCGTACGAAGGAGAGTTTCACGGGGAAGCGGCCGTATGGCTGCTGGCAGGCGATTTTGAGGCGGCGGTGCTGCCGCGGGTGGGCGCCAATCTGATCGCCCTGCGCCACAAGTCGAGAGGGTACCGGATTCTGAGGGAACCGGAGCCCGGGGAGATGGAAGCGTTCAAGGCCAATCCGGGCGTGCACGGCATCCCGGTGCTGTTCCCGCCCAATCGCTACGAGGACGGGCGGTTTCCGTGGAAAGGCAAGGAGTACCGGTTCCCGATCAACGAGCCGGCGCGGAACAACCGCCTGCACGGATTCGTGCACACGTTACCGTGGGAGGTCGAGCGTTACGGCGCTGACGGCGGGGAGGCGCGTGTCGTCCTGTCGCTGCGCGTGGACGAATCCCATCCGATCTACGCGTATTTGCCGCACCGGTTCACGTTGACGCTCGTCTACACGCTCAGCGAGGAGGGGCTGCATCAGCAGATTCGCGTCCGCAACGACGGCGAGGACGAGATGCCTTGCCTGCTTGCGTTCCACACCGCGATCAACGCTCCGTTCGCGCCGGGCAGCAAGGCCGGCGATTGCCGGGTGAAGATCACGGTCGGGAAGCGCTGGGAGATGAACGAACGCATGCTGCCGACCGGCCGATTCCAGCCGTTGGGCCCCGTGGAGGCCGAGCTGCCGGCAAGCGGGATCTCCCCCTATTTCGAAGAGATGGACAACCACTACACCGCCGCTCCCCAAGACGGCCGCAACCGGATGGAGCTGACGGACTCCCGGGAGCGGGTCAAGCTGGTGTACGATGTAGGCACGGGCTTCAAGCATTGGATGGTATGGAACGGCTTCAACAGCGGTTCGTTTTTCTGCCCGGAGCCGCAGGTCAACCTCGTCAACGCGCCCAACGTATCCGGCCTGCCCCCGGAGGAGATCGGATTGATCGGGCTGGAACCGGGCGCCATCTGGGAGGAGACGTCCCGGCTGTATTTGATCGACTTGAAATGACGTGACGGAATCGCGTATCGAAGCTCGTCCGGAAGGGCCGCATACGGCTGCCGGGCGAGTTTTTTTCGTTTTATATGAAAATGTGAAGAAAAATCGTTGAACATATGAACAATTGCTCATATAATAATAAATAAATCAAACGGCCCGAAAAACAGAGTGGACAGAAGGAAGAGACGGGATTTTACGAGCGGGCATCCGAGGGAGGCATCGGGGATGAACAGGGAAAACGGGAAAACAGTTGTAAGCGGACGCGAACCGGAGCACAACCGCGACCGCGAGCGCAAACAAGAGGGCGATTGTAGCCATAACCGCGAGCACAAACAAGAGGGCGATCCGAACCTCAGCCGCGACCATGAGTGCGGGCACGATCACGATTGCGACCTGCATGACACAAACGGTCGCGAGCGCGATCCGAACCGCAACGGCAATCATTCGGGCCAGGACGATCATGGGCAGGCGGAAAGCCGCGAGATCGAAGGGACTGGCGGTTTGGCGGGTGACGGCCGCCGCCATCAACATAGCCAGAGTCATGATCACAATCATGGTCACGGTCATGGTCACAGTCACGGTCACAGTCACGGTCACCATCACCACGGCCACCATCACCACGGTCACGGCCATCCTCACGGCCATGACCACGGCCGCTCAGGCAACAAACAGGGGCTCGCCATCGCCTTGGGCATTACGACGGGCGTGATGCTGCTGGAGTTTATCGGCGGCTTGTGGACCAACAGCCTCGCGCTTCTGTCGGACAGCGGCCACATGCTGAGCGACGCCGCTTCTCTGCTGCTCAGCCTGATCGCCGTCTGGCTGGCGGCCCGGCCCGCTTCGCTTCGCAAGACGTACGGCTACTACCGTTTTGAGATTTTGGCGGCATTATTGAACGGCATCGCTTTGTTTGTCGTGGCGGGACTGATCGTCGTCGAAGCGGTCAAGCGGATTCAGAGCCCGCCGGAGGTATCCAGCGGAGCAATGATGGCGATCGCCTGCGTCGGGCTGCTGGCCAATCTGTTGAGCGCCTGGTCGCTGATGCGCAAGGGAGACGTGCGCGGCAATCTGAATCTGCGCAGCGCGTATCTTCATGTGCTGGGCGACGCGCTCGGCTCCGTCGGCGCCATCGCCGCGGGCGGGGCGATGCTGCTGTTCGGCTGGTACTGGGCCGATCCCATCATCAGCGTAGCGGTGGCCCTGCTGATCCTGAGAGGGGCTTGGGGCGTTACGTCGCATTCCGTTCACGTGCTGATGGAAGGCGTTCCGCACGACGTCAATCCGTCGGAAGTAAAGGAAGTGCTGTCGCGTATCCCCGGCGTAGCCGATGTGCACGACTTGCACATCTGGACGATCACCTCCGGGAAGCCGGCGCTCAGCGTTCACCTCCGGATCGGACATTCGGGCGACGGCGAAGCCATCCTGCAATCGGCGCTGGACACGCTGAAATCGGATTTCGGCATTACGCACGCGACGGTTCAGATCGAACCTCCGTCGATTACCCACGAGCATTTGCACGATTAGCGCAGCGGCGTGCGGTTCACATGAAGAAACCGGCGAAGGCCCGGAGCCGGGGCATGGTGCCGCCCGTCGATGCGCCCGGAGCCGGGGCATGGTGCCGCCCGTCGATGCGTCCGATGCCGGTGCGGCTTCCTCCCATGCCCGCGTTTATAATATAAAATATCGTTAACGCGACAGTGCCGCCCCTTTTGCATTCGTTTAGCGATACAGAATATCATTAAACGTCGGAAAATCCGTGGAAGGCACGGGGAAAACGGACCTTTAACGATATTTCGTATCGCTAAGTTCGTCTCGGAACGCAAATTTTCGGCGCTAATGATAAAAAATATCGTTCAAACATTCCGAATCCGGACGAGCGGCTCACGCGGAGTTGGGGAACGGGTTCCAGTTCAGCTCCGCCGCCGCTGCCTGGTCAGATCCTCGCCTTGCCGCTACAAAACCTCCTGAACATGCGTCGCTTACACGGCCGGCATAAGCTGGCGGACCCAACGGAGAAGGAAAAATTCAGGCGCGATTTCTCCTTGACAGATGGCGAAGTCGATGATACATTTAATTCATACTAAACATCTAGGAATAATGAGTAAATGCAAGCAGATAGATCGGAGGCACTTCCAATGGAGCATCGTTTAACGATTCGGCATGGAGACATTGAACTGGCGGCGACGCTGCATTATCCGTCAGTGCCTCATCCCGTTCAGGAGCAGTCGGGCAAATGGCCGATTATCATCATCTGCCACGGCTTCGTCGGCAACCGGATCGGGGTCGACCGGCTGTTCGTGAAAGCGGCCCGCGATTGGAGCGAGCACGGCTACCTCGTGCTCCGGTTCGACTATGCGGGCTGCGGCGAAAGCACGGGGGATTACGGCGCGTCCGGCATCGACGACATGATCTCGCAGACGAGGCGCGTTCTCGACTATGCGCTCAGCCTGGACAGCGTGGACCCGACCCGCGTTATCCTGCTCGGACACAGCCTCGGAGGCGCGGTGGCACTGTTGACGGCCGCCCGGGATCAGCGCGTCAAATCACTTGTGCTCTGGTCGGCCGTCGCTTATCCGCTGAACGATATCGTCGGAGTCGTCGGCCGTCCGGCATACGATGAGGCGATCCGCACGGGAGCGGTCGATTATTCGGGCTACAAGCTCAGCAAATCGTTTTTCGAATCGCTGTCCCGCCATCAGCCGCTGCAGGAAGCCCGCAATTTCCGCGGAGACGTGTTTCTCCTGCACGGGGCCGGCGACGACGTGATCCCGTCGGATTACACGTTTCTCTACCAGCGGGTGTTCTGGCTGCGTTCCGACGGCATCTGCGACAAGGAAGTGCTGCTTCATGCCAATCATACATTCTCAACGACGGACTCGTCGACGCAAGCCATCTCGAAAACCCGCTGCTGGCTGATCGGCATCGACCGACAGAAAAAAGAATGGAACGACTGGACGATCTGAATATCGGGCGCGGCACCACCCAGGCAATCGCCCGCCCCGCATTCGGCCCTCTTCCCGCGGAAGAGCGGCCGAATTTTTTTTCTAAGCGGAGCAATAAACGCGGCGATACCCGCCGCATACGATGTTCTTGTCAAAACCCAACTTATCTGATAACCTGATAACCAAGAAGCAAATGAATAATCCGATCCATCTTTTTCCTGAAACGAGGGAAACCCGATGAAAGTCTCCTTGTTCGTTACGTGCCTCGCCGACCAGATGTATCCGGAAGTCGCCGAGAGCGTCGTGAGGCTGCTGCATCGTTACGGCTGCGAGGTCGATCTGCCCGAGCTGCAGACATGCTGCGGACAGCCCGCCTTCAACAGCGGGTACCAGGACGAAGCCCGAGCCGTCGCGCGCAATCTGATCCGCGCCTTCGAGCACAGCGACTATGTCGTCTCGCCATCCGGCTCCTGCGCCGGCATGGTGCATCATTATTATCCGGACTTGTTCCGCGACGAGCCGGAGTGGAAGGCGAAGGCGGAAGCTCTGGTCGCCAAGACGTATGAATTTTCGCAGTTCCTGGTCCGCGTCCTGGGCGTCAAGGATGTGGGAGCGTCCTTCCCGTATAAGGTGACGTACCATCCGTCGTGCCATGCCAGCCGGCTGCTCGGCGTGCGCGAGGAGCCGCTGGAACTGCTGAGGAACGTACGGGACGTGGAATTCGTCGACCTGCCCAAAAAAGAAGACTGCTGCGGCTTCGGCGGCACGTTTGCGGTCAAGATGGCCGATATGTCCGAGGCGATGGTCTGCGAAAAAGCGGCGCATGTCTGCGAGACGGGAGCCGAGGTGCTGGTCGGCGGCGACATGGGCTGTCTGATGAACATCGGCGGAAGGCTGAACAAGGAAGGCAAGCCGGTACGGGTTCTGCATCTCGCGCAACTGCTGGAGGAAGGAGTGAAGCTCCGGTGAGCGCGAAGACGTCAATGTCAAGCAGCGATACGGAATTGATCGGAACGGGGCTCCGAAAACGGACGGAAAAAGCGCTGAACGACCCGTTCCTGCGGGCGGCGGTCGCCTATACGACCGACAAGCTCCGCTCCGGCCGGCTGGCGGCGATGGAAGAGTTCGGGGATTGGGAGCAGTGGCGCAGCCGCGCGCGGGAAATCCGCGCCCATACGATCGCCCATTTGGACTATTACCTGGGCCAATTCGCGGACAATGTGGAGAAAGCCGGGGGCATCGTTCATTTCTGCTCGACGGGGGCCGAGGCTGTCGATGTCTTCCTGAAGATCGCCAGATCGAAAGGCGCCAAGCTCGTGGCCAAAGGCAAGTCCATGGTGTCGGAGGAAATGCACCTGAATCACCATCTGGAGCAGGAAGGCATCCGCGCCATCGAGACCGACCTCGGCGAGTACATCCTCCAGTTGGCCCGCGAGACGCCATCTCACCTGATTATTCCCGCGATCCACAAGAACAAGCGGCAGATCGCCGATCTGTTCGAGGAGGAATCCGGACAGCCGATGCCGCCGGAGACGAAGGCGCTGGCCGGTTACGCGAGACAGAAGCTTCGCGAGATTTTCCTTGAGGCCGATATCGGCCTGACCGGCTGCAACTTCGGCATCGCCGAAACCGGCGCGATCACGCTGGTCTCCAACGAGGGCAACGGCCGCATGGTTACGACCTTGCCCAAGACGCACGTCGTCGTCATGGGCATGGAGCGGCTCGTGCCGACCTACGACGATGTCGAGGTTATGCTGAACATGCTGGCGCGAAGCGCCACGGGGCAGAAGCTGACGACGTACACGTCGTTTATCACCGGTCCGAAGCGCCGGGGCGATCTCGACGGAGCCGAGGAGCTTCACGTCATTATTTTGGACAACGGACGCTCCGCCCAGCTCGGCGACCCCGTCTTCCAGGAAGTGCTGCACTGCATCCGCTGCGCGGCTTGCCTGAACGTCTGTCCCGTATACCGCCATGTCGGCGGGTATACGTACGGCTCCGTCTACAGCGGCCCGATCGGCGCCGTGCTGACGCCGCTGCTGCAGCAGGATATGAAGGAGGCGGGGCAGCTCGCCTACGCGTCCAGTCTGTGCGGAGCCTGCTACGAGGCTTGTCCGGTCAAAATCCCGCTGCACGACATGCTCGTGCAGCTTCGCGCCCGCAAGGTGAAGCTGGGATTGACGCCTTGGACCGAGCGGGCGGCGTTCAAAATATACGCGACCGGCTTCGGCAATGTGAAGCTGTACTCGTGGGGGGCGAAGCTCGCCCATTATGCGATGAAGCCGATGGCGCGCGGAGGACAGATCCGCAAGGCCCCCGGCATCTTCGGCGGCTGGACGCAATCGCGGTTCCTGCCGATGAAGCCGAAGCGATCGTTCCGCGAGCGCTGGGCGGAGCTGCAGCGCGAATTGCAGGCCGAGCGGGAGAAGCAGCTAGGAGGAGAGGACCGATGAGCGGCCCGAATCACAACGCGGGAACGTCGGGCGGCGGACGCCCGTACGGACGCGAGGCGTTCCTGCGGAACATCGCGAACCGGCTCGGCCGGCGCGAACCGCTGACCGAAGCACCGAAGCGGGATGTGCGCGGCGTGCCGGAATTTTACGCCCGGCGGGAGTTCGACAAGAGCGAGCGGATCGAAGGTTTCGTGCGCAACTGGTCGGCGCTGACGGGCAAGACGCTGGTGACGACAAGCGCCAAAGCCCGGGAAGAGATCGCGGCTTTTCTGCTTGAAGCGATTCGCGAGCATGGCATTGCCGGGGTGACCCGCTGGGAGCACGAAGAGCTGGCGGCTCTCGGGCTGGACGAAGTGCTGGCTGCCGAGGGAATCCCGGTCGTGCCGTGGCGGGAGCTGAGCGAGGCCGAGGCGGAAGCGACCGGGCTGCTTGCCGGGTTGCCCGCCGCCGGCGGCAATTGGGCGTCGCGCAGCCCGCTGCTGCGCGCGGCGGAACGCTGCCGGCTGGGCATCGTGTGGCCGGACGCGGCGATCGCCAATACCGGCACGCTTGTGCTGCAGGCCCGCGGCGGGCGCGGCCGCTCCGTCAGTCTGCTGCCGGACGTGCTGTTCGCGATCTTCCGCGCGGACCAGTTGGTTACGCGGATGGGCGAAGCGTTCGAGCGCGTTCGGCAAGGCTGCGAATCGCCGGCCGATTGGCCTTCGTCCCTGAACCTGGTGACAGGGCCGAGCCGAAGCGCCGATATCGAGAACGATCTGACGATCGGCATCCACGGTCCCGGCAAAGTATACGCCGCCATGATCGCCGATTGACCGATGGACTCGCCCGTTCTGGCCCATACGCTTCCGAGAAAAAAAGCCTCCGATCCCGGAATGCCGGGTTCGGAGGCTTTTGCCGTCAGGATGGCCGGCGATGCGGCCGGACGTCACGCGATCACAGCGATTTCAGCACGCCCTGAAGATAAGCGATCGAGTCCGCCACGTGGTCGGGTTTGATGCCGCCTTCGAACGACAGGTTGAGATGCGGCTTCAGCTTCTGCAGCCGGCCCAGGAAGTACGGATAATCCAGCTCGCCCGTACCCATTTTGACGTAGCGTTTGACGCCGGCCTCATCGAAAGCGAGATCCTTGACGTGGCCCAGCACGATCCGGTCGCCGAACTGCTCGAACGCGCGGTCGAGCACTTCGCGCTGGCGGCCGATATTTTGCGCGTTCAGCAGGTGGCAGGGATCGAACACGACGCCGATATTTCTCGACGGGACCTCCTCCAATAGCCGCGCCATCAGGTCGGACGTGTGGATCACCTCCGTCGGGGAAGCCTCGATGCCCACATGCACGCCCCACCGTTCCGCCTCCTCCGCCATTTCCTCGACCGCGGAGCGGAGCAGTTGCCACAGCTCGTCGTCCGTGGCGTCCGGACGAGCCTTGCGATAGTCGGCGACGTTGCCGGTTTCCGTGGCGACGAGGCTGGCGCCGAAGTCCCGCGCGTAGCGGATATGCTCCTTGAACCGGTCGATGGCATAACGCCGGGCGGCCGGGTCCGGGTCGATCGGGTTAATGTAGCAGCCGAGCACCGAGATGCGCACCCGCTCGCGTTCGAACGCCTCCGCGATGTGGTTGGCCAAGCCCGTGCTGAGCCGCCCGAGGCTCGAATCCACATCCGTCAAAGCTTTGGCCAGAGCCAACTGTACGAATTGCAGCCCGTACGAAGCCACGGTCGCGGCGACCTCCGCGGCCGTCCCTTTTTTCAGATCGTGCGCCAATACGCCAAACCGCATGCGATGAATCCTCCTTTTTTTGCGAAGCTATGTTCACGTTAACATAACCAATATGCCGGAAGCAACGCGAAACCGCCGTTTGGCCGGAATAGTTAATTCCGGCGTATAGACCGTCATGGGCTTCCCTCTTAATATTGAAGGAGAACCAGGGAGGGGTCAATCCAGAGAGGAGATGGGTTTGATGAAAAATCCGACAACTTTTAATATTCTCGACTACGGGGCGGTCGCCGACGGCACGACGCTGAATACCGAAGCGTTCAGAAGAGCGATCGAGGCATGCGCCGAAGCCGGCGGAGGCACGGTCGAAGTTCCCGCGGGCGTTTATTTGACCGGCGCCATTCATCTGCGCAGCCGGATCACGCTGCACCTGCACGCCGGGGCCAAGCTGCTCTTTTCCACGAATCCGGACCACTATCCGACCGTGCGCACCCGCTGGTCCGGCTACGAGTGCTACGGGTATTCGCCGCTGATTTATGGAATCGGGCTCCAGCAGGTCGCCATCACCGGCCGCGGCGTGATCGACGGACAAGGAGCGGCGTGGTGGGAGTCATACCGCGAATGCAAGGCGGGACGCCGCCAGCAGACGGACCGGGAGCGGGAGTTCGCGCGATTAAACGCTTCGCTGATGGGAATCGCCACCAATATCGTCGAATGGCCGACCCAGTTCCTGCGTCCGCCGCTGCTGCAGCTTGTCGATTGCGAGAACGTGCTTCTGGAAGGCGTCACGTTGCAAAATTCGCCGTTCTGGAACACGCATCTGGTGTACTGCCGGCATGTCACCGCGCACGGGCTGACGATCCTGAATCCGTCGGATACGCCGAACGGCGACGGCATGGATATCGACTCCTGCTCGTACGTGCGGGTATCGGACTGCCACTTCGACGTCGGCGACGATTGCCTGTGCCTGAAGTCGGGCATCGACGAGGACGGCCGCCGTGTCGGCCTGCCGACGGAGAATGTCGCCATCGTCAACTGCACAATGAAGCGCGGGCACGGCGGCGTCGTGCTCGGCAGCGAGACCGCGGGCGGCATTCGCCACGTGGTGATCTCCAACTGCATCTTCATCGATACTGACCGGGGCATCCGGCTGAAGTCCAACCGCGCGCGCGGCGGAACGATCGAAGAGCTGAAGGTCAGCAACGTGTTCATGAAAGGGGTGCTGTGCCCGTTCGCGATCAATTCCTTCTACCGGCACGGGGTCGATCCGTCCAACCCGTCGATCTCCAGCCCCGAACCGCAGCCGGTTACGGAATGCACGCCCGTGTTCCGCAACATTTATCTCAGCCACATCACGGCGACCGAGGTCAAAGGCGCGGCGGCGTTCCTCTACGGGCTGCCGGAAATGCCGATCGAAGGCGTCGTGCTGGATCACGTGACGATCGAGACGACCCGCGACCCGGAGGAGGCCGGAGGCGAACCGGATATGGTGCGGGAGAAGCTTGTGATGGCGGGCAAAGGACTGTTCGCGAAGCACGTGCGGGAGCTGTCGCTGCACCATGTGCGCATCGAAACCCGCGAAGGCGCGGCGATTAAGCTGGATTCGACGGAGAACGTCGATATCCGGGGCTTCGCGATGCGCGCTCCGCACGAGGATTCGCCGGTGATCGAGCTGAAGCAATCAACCGGCGTGACGATTGCCGACAGCCGGATCGGAACGGGGGCGAAGCAATTCGTGCGGCTGGACGGCATGGATGCGGTCGAGCTGCGCGACAACCGCATCGGCGGCGGCTGCATCGAGGTTGTCAAGGCCGTCGGCGTGCAAGGGCTGAACGGCTGAACGGCCGGGGCCGCCGTCAGCGTGAAGCGTCTGCCCGACACGAAGAGGTTCCTCGATCGTACAGAGCAGAGAAGCCAGCCGCGCAAGCGGGCTGGCTTCTTCGTTAATTCGGGGCCGGCGATTGCGGCGGGGCAGGCGGATTGGCGGGGCCGTCGAACTCGTCGACCGGCATGCGAATCCACTTCTGCAAGTACCCTTGATCCAGCAGCGCCTTCAGCAAAATAATCAGAATCGGCGACAGGATCAAGCCCGCCACTCCGAACAGCGACAAGGAAATAATCATAAACGACAGCATCGTAAAGCCGGAGACGCCCAGCGAGTTCCCCGTAATTTTGGGTTCGAGAACTTGCCGGGTGATCATGACGACCAGCAGCAGCGCGGTCAGGATGATCGCCATCGTCGTCTGGCCCGTAATCAGCAGGTAAGCGATCCACGGGATAAACACAAGCGGCACGCCCAGCAGCGGCAGCACGTCGAAGATCGCCGACAGCACCGCGATCGAGAAGGAATTGTCCACGCCGAGCGCAAGCAAAGCCAGCCAGATCACAAGGAAGGTGATCGACACGAGCTTCGCCTGCGCCTTCAGATACGTCACGATGCCTTTAAACACGTTGTCCCGCAGGAAGAAAAAGGCGGTTTTAAACGTGCGCGGCACTTTCTCGCGGGAAAATTTCTTCCAGAACTCGATCTCGCTGCTGAGGAAATAGGCGAGGATGATGCCGATCACGAAGTTGACGATAAACGTGGAGACGCTGGATACGGTAGCGACGAACCACATCAGAACCGCCGTCCCGATCGTGCTGGCGAATTCGGCCAACTTGGACGAATAGTCCGCGGCTTTGTCGGTCAGCTCCTGCGGCACCAGGTTGCTCTGTTCTTGCGCCCACTCGATAAAGTTCAGGAACTCCCGCTGCGCGATCATAAAGTAGTCCGGCAGCCGGTTCGCCAAAATCGTGATCTGCGCGGCAAACACGATGCCCGCCAACACCAGCAGCGTAATGATGGTCAGCACAAAGACGATGGTGGCGATCGCGCTGGCGATGGCTTTTTTCATCCCTCTCCGGTGCAAAAACGCCGCGAGCGGTTCGATCATGGCGTAGATGACAAACGAGAGGAAGATCGGGGCCGCAATCTTGTACAGGAAGCTGAACGCCAGCATAAACAGGTACACCGTCAAGACGATCAACGCGATGTCGAAGGCGGTGCGGTAATATTTTTTATAAAAAGACAGCATAACGACCCTCCGTCGGCGGCAGGCTGTATACGTTCCTTATTTCCATATTGTAACGTCCGTGCGGACAAATGTCACGAAGCGAGCGCGGCGGCCGTGTACGCTGGACTCCGCCGCCGGTATGCTCTAAAATAGGAGGAAATGCGTTTTTTACAAACAGAGAGAGGACGACCGTATCATGAATTGCAAAATTACGCGCAATGCCGCCAAAATCATCCGGCAGGAGCTGGACAAGGAAGAAAATAAAGAATTGAAGCTTCGCGTATACGTGACGCACAACCACGGCGACCACGCCCATTACGGATTGACGCTGGACAAGCCGAAGGAAGGCGACGCCGTCGTATCGACGGACAAGGGCATCGAGGTGCTGCTTGCGAAGGACGAGCCGATGCTGGACGGCGTCAAGATCGACTACCTGTACTTTCCGCAAGAAGGCTTCGTCATCACGAATCCCGTCAAGGGCAACCACGGTGACCATTGACCCATGGCCAACAAGTTTTGGATTTGCAGCAAGTGCAAGCACATGAGCTTCAAGAACATGAAGGCGAAGCTGATGAAGCTGGACCCGGAGGCGGAATTGAAGATCGGCTGCAAATCGTATTGCGGACCGTGCTCGCGTTACGCATTCGTCTACGTGAACGGTCGTTATTTGACCGCTCCGACGGAGGACGAAGTGTTGGAGAAGGTCAAAAAATATTTGAAATAAGCATACTCGGCAAGTTCGCAACTCGAGCTCCCCGGGCCGCGCATACGGCCTGACGGGAGCTTTTTGCGTTTGCGCCGCTGCGCGCGGCAGCTCGGGGCCCGACCCGTTACAAAATCGGGACAATTCGACGTTTTTCCGTGAATTGGGACTTTCGGTGGATGTACCTTTGTCCGACGATGACGTATTTTGGTAAATGACAGGAGAAATCTGCCTTTAGACACAGCAACTTCAGTCGATCCCGAAACGGCAAACCTGGCGAAAGCCAGCGGCGCAAAGCTACAGGGGCTACAGCGGAGCGAATCGCGGACTCCGGCCAGGCCAGCCAGCTACCGAACGATGTGTTGGAGTTTTTTGTTTGCCCATAGATGAAAAAAATTTTCACAAGGAGGAGCGTTTATGAAAACCGGCATGGAGCATGGCGTCCTGCTAGGCAAACTGTTGGCATGGGACGGAAGAGTCCTCGGACTTGTGCGCGAAGGGGAACAGTGGAGCTTCCTGCTCGACGGCGAGCGTTATCCGCTCAACAACCGCCGGTGGGACTTCGAGCTGCTGCTCGCTCGCGACGGCGGATTGTTCACGTTTTATTGGGACGGGGAAACGAAATGCTCGCTGCGCCTGCTGTCGGACCGGCAGGGCGTGCTCGATCTGTACGAGCATCTTCGCAAAATTTGAACGGATCCGGCAGGACAATCGCCCCAGCTGCCCCGGATTCAACCGGTTAGACCGGACGCGATCATTCGCAGCGCGAGCAGCACAAACGTGACGCGCAGCACGTTCAGCAGCGCCTGTCCGCTCATGCGCGACGTGATCCATGCGCCCCAGATTCCCCCAAGCCAGGCCCCCGGAGCGAGAGCGGCAGCCGCGGCCCAATCGACGTTGGACTGGGTGATGTGCGTGAGACTTCCGGAGCAGGCGGACAGCAGGATCACGAACATCGAGGTGGCGGTCGCGACATGCGGCGGGTACCGGAACAGGAGAACCATCGCAGGGACGAACAGCGAACCGCCGCCGATGCCGAACAAGCCGGAGACGAAGCCGACCCCGAGGCCGATGCCGACCGCCCAGACGGGATGATGGCCGTATTCGTGCACCCGACCGTCGGCATCCGCAAACATCCGCTTGACCGGCCAAGCCCGCGTCAGCGGACGCATATGGCTGCGGGCGAACAGCAAGCCGGATAAGGCCAGCATGAACACGCCGAACGCCAGCTCGAACTGCGCCGGCCGCAGCGTCTCCGTCATCGCGGCGCCCGCCGCGGAAGCCGGGACGCTCGCCGCCGCGTAAAGCAAGCCGCTGCGGAAATCGACGCGCTTGCGCCTGGCGAAAGCCCAAGTCGAGGACAAGGCCGTTACGATCAGCACGACGAGCGACGTGCCGACCGCCGTGCCCGTCCCGATCTCCTCGCCCGTCAACAGCTCTCCGAACGCGATCAGCCCCGGGACGAGAATGACGCCGCCCCCCAGACCAACGACGCTGCCGAACGTGGCGGCGGCCGCCCCCAACGCAAACCATGCGAGAATTCCCCATAGATCCATCGCGATTTCGAATCCTCCCCGCCGGCCCTATCGGTTAGGGTCCGGCTTCCAGTCGGCCGAGCGGCGGAAGGCCCTCGGCGTCATGCCTACCTGCTTGCGGAACCATTGGCAGAAATACGAGTCGTTCGGCAGGCCGACCGATTCCCCGATCTCGCGGATCGACAGATCGCTTGTCCGCAGCAGCCAGCAGGCTTGCCGGATGCGCCGCGCCGCCAAATACTCCGTAATGCTGCTGCCGACCGCTTTGCGGAACGCCGCCGATATATGGTTCGGAGACAGGTGGATGTCGTCCGCAAGCCGCTTCAAATCGAACGCCTCCGCATAATGGTCTTCGATCCAGACCATCACCCGCTCGGCGACGGAATGCGTCCGGACTCCGGCCGATTCCTTGTCCGCGCCCGGCCGCTCCGGCGTATGGCTGCTGGCGTGATGGAGGAAGGCCGTCAGGAACAGCAATTGCTCCTCCAGCAGTCTCGCCGGATCGGATTGCCGAAGCCTCGGGAGATGCATCCGGATCAAGGCCAGCACCTGGTCCGGATCTCCGATGGAAAATCCCTGCGGGACAAGCGTGCCGTCGGTCATGCTGCGCAGGTAAGACCGCAGCGACGGAAACGCCGCAAGAGCGGCGTCGACGACCGACGGCTCGAATACGAACAACGACCGGACATATCGCGGCCGATCGGCGGGGGCGAGGCGCAGGCGGTGCAGTTGGAACGGACGAAAATAAAGGAGCGTGCCCGGGGATATCCGGATAATCTGCTGGCCGACTACGGCCGTGCCTTCGCCTTCGTGCACGAACAGCAGCTCCATGCCTTGATGCGCGTGATAGATTTCCCGAAATTCGCGAGTCCGGTCCCTTTCGAACGACAAGTATACCGGATGCTGGTTGAGATTGAGGTAATTCAAGATCTTCATGCGGCGCACCCGCTTCTCCACAATCGTAACTGAACAACATTTTAGCATAACCCCCCGACAAATCTCGACCGCAAGCTCTGGTACAATCGGTCGCAGAACGAACCAGAGGGAGGAAAACCGGTGATCAGACGCAAGCTGTCATCAGACTGGGAGCATCGGACGGGAGGGTTGGGCGGACCTTGGGAGGTCTGGCGCGCGGACAAGCTCCGGAACCACTACAATGTGCCTTGGCATCCGGTGGAGCTTCCGCACTCGTATAACGGTTACGACGCGCTCGATCCGGATGCCGTCTACTACCAGGGACCGGGTTGGTACCGCACGAAGCTTGAGATGGACAATCCGTACCCGGGCGGACGGACGCTGCTGCATTTCGAAGCGGCGGGCCAGCGGGCGGACATCTACGTCTATACGTGGAAGGTCGCATCGCATACGGGCGGATACGATGAATTCGTCGTCGATATCACCGAGGCGGCGGCTTGCGCGCGCGGAATCGAGCGTTACGGCGGCAAGGTGCCGGTTGCGGTCGCCTGCGACAACAGCCGGGACCTGGAGACCATCCCGTCGGACGCCAGCGACTTTCATCTGTACGGCGGCCTGTACCGCGACGTGCATCTGGTGTACGTGCCCGCGATATCGCTGGCCCGTGTCCATATCGAGCCGGAGACCGAAGGGCTGGCCCGGGGAGAGAGCGGCTGCGTCGTCCGCGTGCGCGGCGAGCTGTACAACCCGGAGGGCCGCGAGGACGGACTGCGGGTGAGCGTCGTCGTCCGCGACAGGGAAGGGCGGATGGTGGCGGAGAGCGCGAGCGGGCAGACCGCTCCGTGGGCGGGCATGCGGGAGCTGGCGGCGTTCCGGCTGGAAGCGCCGCGGCTGTGGTCCCCGGACGATCCGTACCTGTATACGTGCGAGGTTGCGCTGGAGAGCCCGCACGGCAAGACCGCGCTGACCGAACGGTTCGGGGTGCGCTATTTCCGCTTCGAGAAGCGCGGTCCCTTCTATCTGAACGGCTCCCGGCTGCTGCTCCGGGGCACGCATCGGCACGAGGACCACGCGGGGGTCGGACCGGCGATGACGGAAGCGATGATCCGCGAGGAGATGCGGCTCATCAAGGACATGGGGGCCAATTTTATCCGCCTCGGCCATTACCAGCAGTCCAGGCATGTGCTTGATCTGTGCGACGAGCTCGGCTTGCTGGTCTGGGAGGAAATCCCGTGGTGCCGCGGCGGATTGGGCGGGGAGAGCTACAGACAGCAGTGCCGCGATATGCTGACGGCGATGATCGGGCAGCATTACAACCACCCGTCCGTCATCCTCTGGGGACTGGGCAACGAGAACGACTGGGAGTGCGATTTCGATGAGTTCGACAAGGACGAGATCCGCCGCTTCATGAAGGAGCTGCACGAGCTGTCGCACCGGCTGGATGCGGGACGGCTCACGGCGATCCGCCGCTGCGACTTCTGCAAGGACATCGTCGACGTCTATTCGCCGTCCATCTGGGCGGGCTGGTATCGCGGCATCTATACGGACTACGAGGCGAGCTCGCTCGCGGCGTCGCGGGAGGCGGACGCGTTCTTCCATATGGAATGGGGCGCGGACAATCTGGCCACCCGGCATGTCGAGAAGCCGTACACCGGCTTCGAATTCATCCCGCGCGGCGACGGAACGCGGACGGACGAACGCGACGGCGATTATCTGCTGACGGGCGGCGAGCCCCGGGTTTCCCGGGACGGCGATTGGTCGGAGACGTACTTCTGCGAGATGATCGACTGGGTGCTGAAGTCGCAGGAGCGGATGGACTGGCTGACGGGAGCGGCGCAGTGGGCGTTCAAAGACTTCGCGACGCCGGTGCGGCCGGACTCGCCGATTCCTTACCTCAACATGAAGGGCGTCATCGAACGCGATTTCACCAAAAAAGAAGCGTATTACGTCTTCCAGTCGTATTGGGCAGCCAAGCCGATGGTGCGCGTATACGGCCATTCGATGCCCGTTCGCTGGGGGGACGAAGGGGAGACAAAAACGCTGAAGGTGTACTCGAACTGCGAGGAGGTCGAGCTGTTCCTGAACGGCCGGAGCCTCGGCGTCAAAAAACGGAATTCGCAGGACTTCCCGTGCGCCGGTCTACGCTGGGAGGCGAAGCTTTCGGCGGGCGAATACGAGGTCAGAGCCCTCGGGCGGCACCGCGGGGAAACCGTGGAGGATACGGTTCGCTTCACGTACCAGACGGAGAAATGGGGCGAGCCGGCGAAGCTGGAGCTGACGGCGGAGCGCGTCGCGGATGGCCGCATCTACGTGGAGGCCCGCGCGGTGGACGCGAACGGCGTCTGGTGTCTGGACGCTTCGGCGTTCGTCCGGTTCGGCCTTGCGGGCGACGGCAAGCTGCTGGACAATCTCGGAACCGTGCGAGGTTCGCGCCTCGTGCAGCTCGCATCGGGCCGCGCCGGGATCTATGTCGATCCGGTGGGCGGCGCGCGAGCCGCGATACCGGTAGCCGATTTTGTAACCGCCGGGGGACCCGCAGCCGCGAAGCCGGGGGGACGATCCGGCGGACCGGCGGGAACGGGAATCCGGCCGAGATCGGTCGTCAGCGTCAAGGCCGAGGGGCTGGAGACGGCCTTTATCGAGATTTAGGCATGAATCGCGATTCGACCATCCACGGGAGGGATGACGCATGGAACGGGAACAACTGCAGCCCGTCCGCATGATCGAACGGCTGGACGGAAAAATCACGCGCATGATCGGGCAAATCGGAAACCGGGTGCCGCACGTCGCCAAGGAAGACGGCGTCTACGATCATACGCCCATCGACTGGTGGACGTCGGGCTTTTGGCCGGGCATGCTGTGGATCATGTACGATCTGACGGGCAAGGAGCATTACCGGGAAGCGGCATGGGGCTATGACGAGGCGCTGGAGCGCCGGTGGCTGGAGCCGAACCGCTTCCATCACGACGTCGGCTTTCAATTCCTGCCGACCGCCATGCTGAAGCACGAGTTGACGGGAGACGCCGATGCGCTTCGCCGGACGATCTTCGCCGCCGGCGTGCTGGCCGGACGGTACAATCACGAGGGCCGGTTCATCCGCGCGTGGAACGACGACAAAACCGGCTGGGCGATCATCGACTGCACGATGAATTTGTCCTTGCTGTTCCAGGCTTCGGAGAAGACGGGCGACCCCCGCTACCGCCAGACGGCGATCCGCCACGCCGATACGGTTCTGGAGCATTTCGTGCGCCCGGACGGCTCGGTGCGCCATATCGTCAGCTTCGATCCGGCGACCGGCGCGTTTATCGAGGCTCTCGGCGGACAGGGCTTCGGACCGGATTCGTCGTGGAGCCGCGGGCAAGCTTGGGCGCTGTACGGGCTGGCGAACGTCTCGCGCTATACGGGGGACGCGCGGTATCTGGACGCGGCGAAGCGGGTCGCGCATTATGTCCTCGCGTCGCTGCCCGAGGACTTCGTCCCGGCCTGGGACTTCCGTGCGCCCGATGCGGCGGACGGCCCGCGCGACTCATCGGCGGGGGCGATCGCCGCATCCGGCCTGATCGAGATCGCGAAGCTTGTGCCCGAGCCGGAGTCGGACTTCTATTTCCGCGCGTCCCGGCGTATGTTGGAATCGCTGGCGACGAGGTACGCAACCTGGGACCGCCCGGAGCATCAAGCCATACTGCTGCAAGGAACGGGCCACAAGCCCGCCGGACAGAACGTAAACGTGTCGCTTATATACGGTGACTACTATTTTGTAGAAGCGTACGCGAAGCTCGCGGGCTGGAAGCGGCACGTATTCTGACGAAGGCGGCGAAAAAGGCGGCGGGACCGGGCTTTGTGCGGCATCGCCCTGGAATCAGGCGAGCGGTGCCGAAGCGGCACCAAAGCGGGAACGGCATGGCGCCCAACACGATCGTCCCTATCGCGGGATGCAGGTCGGCCGGAAATTCCGGTCGGCTTTTTTTATCGCGCGATTGCCGGAAGATGGGGGCGCTCAGCCCATGTTCCGGTCGGCGGATGGGGTTCTTTCTCTCCGGGCGCCGCAAAAAGAAGGATGACGGACATAAGTCGCGAAAAAGAAATAGACGGCGGATCGAACGATACGCAGAAAAGAACCCCCAATCCCCACATTTTCTCCTTGGAATCTTCGGCGAAACCACCTTTTCGTCAATTGGCTGCTGGTTTGTCCGGACCCGATGAGGCGTCCGCAACCTTTAAGAAGACGGGAGAGGATGACCCTCCATGCCTGACGGCAAAAGCTATAAAAAGAAGTTCGTTGCGGCAAACGAGATGTGGCTGTTTTTGACCCGTTTCCTGCGGGACCCGCGTCAAGTAGGCAGCGTGCTGCCGAGCTCGCGTTATCTGGCGAAGGCGATGGTCGGGGAGATCGAATGGGCGCGGACGCGGGCCGTAGCCGAACTGGGAGCGGGAACCGGCGCCATTACCGGCGTGATGATGGCAGCGAAGCCGCCGGGGACGAAGGTGTTCCTGTTTGAGAAGGACGACCGCCTCCGGCAAAGGCTTCAGCAAGATTTCCGCGACTGCATCTGCTGCGCGGACGCCAGCGAGATGGCGCGGGCGATGCGGAGCCAAAACGTGACGGGACTGGATTGCGTCGTCAGCGGCTTGCCTTTTTTCAACTTCCCGGCGCCGGTTCGGGAGTCGCTGCTGGGACAGGTCGCCTCGGCGCTCGATCCCGGCGGACAATTTATCGCTTTCCAATATTCGCTGCAGCTCAAACCGCATTTGACCCGTTATTTCCGGATCGAGAAAATCAAAATGGCTCCCTGGAACGTGCCGCCCGCTTTTGTGTTCGTATGCCGTAAAAAAGAGGGCGTATCGTGACGCCGGATTGGCGGCTCGCCGGGGCTTCTCCCGATGCATACCGCACGCCGCTTTCGTCTGGTATAATGGAGGTTATGATCTTTTTTCAAGAAGGCCAGTTTCAGGACTGACGAATCGAGAGGTGCTCTTATGAAAAGCTATCAGGATCTCCTGAGAGATATTTTGGAAAACGGCGTCCGCAAGGAAGACCGGACGGGAACGGGAACGATCTCGGTGTTCGGCCGCCAGCTCCGCTTCGACCTGTCGAAGGGATTTCCGCTGTTGACGACAAAAAAGCTGCATACGAAATCGATCGTGCATGAACTGCTGTGGTTTCTCAGCGGAAGCACGAATATCCGGTATCTGCAAGAGAACGGCGTCACGATCTGGGACGAGTGGGCCGACGAGCAGGGCAATTTGGGACGCGTGTACGGCGCGCAATGGAGAACGTGGCAGGCCCCCGACGGCCGGGTGATCGATCAGATCAGCGGCGTCATCGATCAGATCCGTACCAATCCCGATTCCCGCCGGCATCTCGTCAGCGCATGGAATCCCGCGGAAGTCGAAGACATGGCGCTTCCGCCCTGTCACTACGCTTTCCAGTTTTATGTCGCGAACGGGCGGTTGTCGTGCATGTTCCAGATGCGGTCGGTCGATACGTTCCTGGGACTGCCGTTTAATATCGCGTCCTATGCGCTGCTTACCCACATGGTCGCGCAGCAGTGCGATCTGGAGCCGGGCGAGCTGATCTGGACAGGAGGAGACGTTCATCTCTATCTGAACCACTTGGAACAGGCGAAGCTTCAGTTGAGCCGGGAGCCGTATCCGCTGCCCGTTCTGCGCATTCTTCGCAAGCCGGATTCCATATTCGAATACAAGTATGAGGATTTTGTCTTTGAAGGCTATCAGTCCCATCCGGCCATCAAAGCTCCGATCGCGGTCTGAGGAGGGGGAACGATGGAAAGGATGAACGGACACGGGAGCCGTCCGCGGGTGCTGTCGGCCATCGCCGCGATGGGCCGCGGGCGTGTCGTCGGCCTCCACAACCGGATGCCGTGGAAGCTGCCGGCGGAGATGAAATATTTCCGCGAGACGACAACCGGCCATACGGTCATCATGGGCAGGCGCACGCTGGAATCGATGAACGGCGCGCTGAAAAACCGCCGGAATGTGGTGCTGACGCGCAACCGTTCGTACACGGCCGAGAATTGCATCGTCGTGCATAGCACGGAAGAGGCGTTGGCCGCCGCAGCCGGAGAAGACGAAGCGTTCGTGATCGGGGGACCCGAGATTTACGCGCTGTTCCTGCCGATGCTGGACAAGCTGTACCTGACGCATATCGACCACGAGTTCGAGGGGGACGCCTGGTTCCCCGAATTCGACGAGAAGGAGTGGCGCGTCGTATCGCGGAAGCCGGGCGTGACGGACGAGCGGAATCCGTACCGGTACGAGTTTGTCGTCTACGAACGGGTCCGGTAATCATACGCGGAGGAGGCGGACATGCCCCGCGATATTTCCGGTTGGGGCCGAGGAGGCCGGATTGTCCCTGCGCGGAAACGACAAGCGCCGGCGGGAACGCTTCAAGGAGTGATGAAGATGAAGGAGAAGAATGAAACGGGGCTCGGTCTTCCGGCCCCTTTTTATATATGGGATCGTTCGGAGACACCTATGGAGGGCGATGTGCTGCTGCCCTTCGCTTACGAGGAATGGCTGTGCCGCCTGATCGGACGCGGCGAGCTGCCCGCGGGCGTCCATCTGTGGCGGCATCGCGGCGCGGCGGTGCTCGGCTTGCGGGACCGGCGGCTGCCGGAAGCGGAGGCGGCGATGGCGCAGTTTGCGGCCGAGGGCTGGTCGGTCGCCGTACGCAATTCGGGCGGCGCGCTGGTGCCGCTCGACGAGGGCGTCGTCAACGTGACGCTGATGCTGCCGAATCCGGCGGGCGTCATGGAGCATCGCGCCGACTTTCGCCGGATGGTGGCGCTGCTGACGGAGACGTTGCGCGACGCCTGGGGATTGCGCGCCGAAGCGGGCGAGATCGCCGGGGCGTACTGTCCCGGCGAATACGACGTATCCGTCGACGGCCGCAAGTTTTGCGGCATCGCCCAGCGGAGACAGCTTCGCGCGAGCGCCGTGCAGGCGTTCGTCGTTGCCGGGGGCAGCGGCTCGGCGCTGGCGGCGCGGGCGCGGCGGTTCTACGATACCGCCGCCGGTGCCCGCGCGGGTGAATCCGGGCTCGACTACCCCGTAGTCGAACCTGGATTCACCGCCAGCCTCGCCGAGCTGACCGGGGACGCCGCCCTCGACGCGGCCGCGTTCAAGCGTGCGCTGATACGCTCGCTTGAACGGCACGGCGCGGTGCGGGCGGCGGAGCCCCCGGTGCCCCCGCAGGGCGAGCTCGAACGCCTCGTCGCGGCGATGCGCGAGCGTTACGACAAACGCGCCTGACGCGCTTGTCGCTGCCTGAACCGGGGGGCGCGAGACGCGGCCGGCTCGGCTGCCCAGCGGCTTGGCGCTCTTCCTTACGAGGCGGCGGTTCCGTTACACCGCACACGAGTCGATTTGTCGCCCATTGGGGCGTATAACCGGCGAGCCCATCCTGGCACGCGGTCGGCGCTGCACAGCGACCCGCGCCGTTGCACAGCGACCAACCGCCGGTTCGCCCTCCAGCCACCGCCAGCCGCCAACCCTGCGGCCCATGCCGCCCCATCCCCGGTCTACCCCAGAAAAGCCTTCAACGCCTCCGGCAGCTCCTGCTGCCAAAATCCCCACAAATGCTTGCCCGGCTTTTCCACATACGTGAGCTGCACGTTCCGGCGTTCGAACCATTCCCGCGCCGTCCGGTTCAACTCCAGAAAATCGAAAGTTCCGCGCTCGGTTTTAACCTCCCGCTCGTCCGTGCCGATCAGTTGCCACAAGCGCAGCCAGGACAGGCTGGACTCGCGCGCCAGCCGTTCGTGCGTGGTGGAGAGGAAGGCTCCCGACAGCGCGATCACGTTTTGAAACAGATACGGGTAATCGAGCGCGAGATGCAAGCTGACGGTTCCGCCCAGCGAATCCCCGACCAATATCCGCTCGGTGACGTCGGGACGCGCGGGATAGCGGGCTTCGATATACGGAACGAGCTCGGTGGCGACGAACTGCGCGTAAGCCGCATACCGGCTTCCGTCCGGCGCGTATTCGGACGTGCGCTTGCTTTTGTCCACCTCGATGCCGACGATGATGGCGGGCTGCACGTTTTCGTCGAGGATCAGGCGGTTCATGTGGGTGGCGATGCGGCCGTAATTAAACAAATCTTCTCCGTCCTGGCCGTAAATGACCGGGTAAGAGGACAGCTCGTTGTAGCCCGGAGGCAAATAAACGCGCAGTTCCCTCGGCGCGTCGAGCAGGCCGGAGGTCAAGGTGTGTTTGACGATCGTTCGCTGAGTGTAACGGTTGTCGCTCATGGGCATTCTCCTTTTATATACACGTGTATACGGGCGGAAGATAATTCTCGCGTTGTAACTCCCACATAACAGAGATATCTCGCCGCGAACGTTCGTCCGCCGCACGGGCTCCGATAGGGGGCGGACCCGGCCCTCGGCGTGCCTTCGCGAGTGGCGGTCCGGCATTTGGCGTATGCTAATACCGGCAAGCCGGGTTGCTTCGGCGGTTTCATTTTTTTGCGCGGCGGGCAAAGTCAACTAGATTTTTTAGAAACTGTACTATATAATCATTCTATACTGTTATAATCCTTATGCAACCACAAATGCAGCAAATTCGGCATTCCTTCCGCAGATCTGTTTGAAACAGGTTGGTACAATTGCTGTAACAGTTCGCACAAATCCTAAAACGAGGTGGAATCATGAGCCCTACGACCACGACTAAACGAGGTGCTGCAGACATGAGTCACGAAGTCCATGTGAACGAATTGAAGCCGCTCCAAATTCTTTCTCCCGAAGGGGAAATCGTTAATCCGGATCTTGTTCCGGCATTGTCGGACGACCAACTGCGCGAGCTGATGCGCCGCATGGTGTTCACCCGCGTATGGGACCAACGCGCCGTATCGCTGGCCCGTCAAGGCCGCCTCGGCTTCTATGCTCCGGTATCCGGGCAGGAAGCGTCGATGGTCGCGAGCCAATTCGCCCTCGACAAAGAGCACGACTGGATTTGCCCGGGCTATCGCGACATGCCGCAATTGTTCTGGCACGGATACCCGATGTATCAAGCGTTCCTGTATTCCCGCGGCCATCAGCACGGCGGCCAAGTGCCGGCAGGCGTTAATATTTTGCTGCCGCAGATTATTATCGGCGCGCAATACGTGCAAGCTCCGGGCGTAGCGATGGGACTGAAGCTGAACAACAAACCGGGCGTAGCCGTAGCGTATACGGGCGACGGCGGCAGCTCGCAGGGCGACTTCTACGAAGGACTGAACTTCGCGGGCGCATTCCGTCTGCCGAACATCTTTATCGTGCAAAACAACCGTTATGCGATCTCCACGCCGCGCGAGAAGCAGACGCTGGCTCCGACGATCGCGCAAAAAGCGGTGGCGGCCGGCATCCGCGGCGTGCAAGTGGACGGCATGGACCCGCTCGCCGTCTACGCGGCTGTGGCCGAAGCGCGCAAATTCGCGCTGGAAGGCATGCCGACGCTGATCGAGACGCTGACTTACCGCTACAACCCGCACTCGATGTCCGGCGACGATCCGACCAAATACCGCACCAAGGAAGAACAAACCGAGTGGGAGCAAAAAGATCCGCTGATCCGCTTCCGCAAATTCCTGCAAGCCAAAAATCTGTGGACCGACGCCGAAGAAGAAGCGCTGATCGAAGAAGCGAAAGCTTACGTCAACGCCGAAATCAAAAAAGCCGAAGAAATCCAGAAAATGACGGTCAGCGATCTGATCGATTCCATGTTCGAAACGACGCCTGCACACCTCGAAGAGCAAAAAGAATGGTTTGCGGCGAAGGAGGCAAAGTAATCTCATGGCACAACTCACAATGGTCCAAGCAATCAACGAAGCGCTCCGCCTCGAACTGAAGCGCGATCCGAAGGTGATGGTGTTCGGGGAAGACGTCGGCCATGTCGGCGGCGTTTTCCGCGCCACCGAAGGACTGCAAAAAGAATTCGGCGAAACCCGCGTATTCGACACCCCGCTGGCCGAATCCGGCATCGGCGGTCTGGCCGTGGGCCTGTGCGTGCAAGGTTTCCGTCCCGTTATGGAAGTGCAATTTATCGGCTTTATCTTTGAAGTTATGGACTCTATCGCCGTGCAAGCGGCGCGCATGCGCTACCGTTCCGGCGGCGTCTACCATGCGCCGATGGTCATCCGCACGCCGTTCGGCGGCGGTCTGAAAGCGGCCGAACTGCATACCGACAGCCTGGAAGGCTTGCTGATCCAGACGCCGGGCATCAAGGTCGTCTGCCCTTCCAACCCGTACGACGCCAAAGGCCTGCTCGCGTCCGCGATCCGCGACAACGACCCGGTCTTCTTCATGGAGCACCTGAAGCTGTACCGTTCCTTCCGCCAGGAAGTTCCGGAAGGAGAATACACGATTCCGCTGGGCAAAGCGAACGTCGTCAAAGAAGGCAAGCACGTCACCGTTATCGCTTACGGGCAAATGGTTCACACGGCGCTGAAAGCGGCCGAAGAGCTTGAAAAATCGAAAGGCATCTCCTGCGAAGTTATCGACCTGCGCACGCTGATGCCGCTGGACATCGACACAATCGTCGAATCGATCAAGAAAACGAACCGCGCGATCGTCGTGCAGGAAGCGCAAAAAACGTCCGGCGTCGCTGCGGAAGTTATCGCCCAAATCAACGAAAAAGCGATCCTGCACCTGGAAGCCCCGGTACTGCGCGTCGCCGCTCCGGACACCGTCTACGCTTTCGGCCAGATCGAAGACGAATGGCTGCCGACTCCGGCCCGCATCGCGGACGGCGTAAACAAAGTGCTGGCGTATTAATCGAGCCCCAAGTCCACTACCGGTCAGGAGGATTCTATCGACATGGCAAACTGGAATTTTAAAATGCCTGAGCTTGGTGAAGGCCTGCATGAAGGCGAGATCGTCAAGTGGCATGTGAAACCGGGCGACTCCATCAAAGAAGACGATATTATTATGGACGTGCAAAACGACAAAGCCGTCGTTGAAGTGCCGTCGCCGGTTACGGGCAAAATCGTCGACATTAAAGTTCCCGAAGGCACGCTGACGACGGTCGGCACCGTGCTGGCGGTTATCGACGTCGTCGGCGAGATTCCGCCGGAGTCGATTCACGGACACGGCGGCGACCACGCCGCGGAAGCTCCGGCCCCGGCGGCACAAGCTCCGGCAGCCGCTCCGGCTCCGGCAACGGCTCCCGCTGCGCAGGCCGCTCCCGCTCCGGCCGCAAGCGCGGTTGTATCGGCCGATCCGAACGAAGTGCTGGCGACTCCGAGCGTCCGCAAGTTCGCGCGCGAGAAAGGCGTCGATCTGAAGCAAGTGAAGGGCACCGGCAAGCACGGCCATATCACCCGCGCGGACGTCGAAGCGTTTGTGGCGGGCGGCGGACAAGCGGCAGCAGCCGCTCCGGCAGCGGCAGAAGCCGCTTTGGAGGCACCTGCGGCAGCGGCGAAGCCGGCGGCTGCAACGGTCGTCTCCGGCGACCGCGTCGAAGAGCGCGTGCCGCTGAAAGGCGTACGCCGGGCAATCGCCAACGCCATGGTCAAATCGGTCTACACCGCTCCGCACGTCACGCTGATGGACGAAGTGGACGTCACCGAGCTGATGGCTCTGCGTGAAAAAGCGAAGCCGCTGATGGAGAAAAAAGGCATCAAGGTCACGTATCTGCCGTTTATCGTCAAAGCGTTGACCGCGGCTGTCCGCCAATATCCGGAGCTGAACGCTTCGATCGACGACGAGAAGAACGAAATTGTCTACAAGAAGTATTACAATATCGGGATCGCGACGGATACGGAAAACGGTCTGCTCGTGCCGGTCGTATTCGACGCGGATCGCAAGAGCATCTGGACCATCGCGGCCGAGATCAAGGACCTGGCGACCCGCGGACGCAGCGGCAAGCTGGCTCCGCACGAGTTGAAAGGTTCGACGATCTCGATCACGAACATCGGCTCCGCGGGCGGCATGTTCTTCACGCCGGTGATCAACTGGCCGGAAGTCGCCATTCTCGGAACGGGCCGCATCACGCAAAAACCGGTCGTCAAAAACGGCGAAATCGTCATCGGCAACGTCATGGCGCTGTCTCTCAGCTTTGACCACCGCCTGATCGACGGCGCAACCGCGCAAAACGCATTGAACTACATCAAGCAACTGCTCGAAGATCCGCAATTGCTCGTCATGGAGGTGTAATCCGATGGTCGTAGGCAATCTCGTAGAAGAAGTTGACGTGCTCGTCGTCGGTGCAGGTCCCGGGGGTTACGTCGCGGCTATCCGCGCGGCGCAACTGGGCAAATCCGTCGTCGTCGTGGAAAAAGGCGAACTCGGCGGCGTCTGCCTGAACGTCGGATGTATTCCGTCGAAGGCGCTGATCTCCGCGGCTCACCAGTACGAGGCGTCCAAAGCGGCTTCCTCCATGGGCATCAACACGGGCGAAGTCACCGTGGACTTCAAGAAAGTCCAGGAGTGGAAATCGGGTATCCTGAAAAAACAAACGGGCGGCGTCGGCATGCTGCTGAAAGGCAACAAAGTCCGCGTCGTCAAAGGCGAAGCGTTCTTCAACAGCGCCGATACGGTTAGCGTCACCAGCGACGACGAAGACGCGCAAACCGTTCAGTTCAAATTCAACCACTGCATCATCGCGACGGGGTCGCGTCCGATCGAGCTGAAGAACTTCAAATTCGGCGGCCGCATCCTGTCTTCGACGGAAGCGCTCAGCCTGCAGGAAGTGCCGAAGAGCCTCGTCGTTATCGGCGGCGGCTACATCGGCGTCGAGCTCGGCCAAACGTATGCGAAATTCGGCGCGAAAGTCACCATTCTCGAGGGCGGCAAAGCGATTCTGCCGGGCTTCGAAGAAGAACTGACGCGCTGGGTGAACCGCAGCCTGAAGAAGAACAACGTCGACATCGTCACCGAAGCGCTGGCCCAATCCGCCGAACAGACGGAAAACGGCGTAACCGTCACGTATACGGTCGGCGGCGAGACGAAAACGATCGAAGCCGAATACGTGCTCGTCACGGTCGGCCGACGTCCGAATACGAACGACATCGGTCTCGAAGGGGCGGGCATCAAGCTTGACGAGCGCGGCCTGATCGAGATCGACAACCAATGCCGGACAAGCGTCCCGAACATTTACGCGATCGGCGACGTCGTCAAAGGACCGGCTCTGGCCCATAAAGCTTCGTATGAAGCGAAAGTCGCCGCCGAAGCGATCGCCGGACAACCGTCCGTCATCGACTACAAAGCGATCCCGGCCGTTGTCTTCTCCGATCCGGAGGTGGCGAGCGTCGGCCTGAGCGAGACCGAAGCGAAGGCGGCCGGCATCGAAGTGATCGTCGGCAAGTTCAACTACGCGGCGAACGGACGCGCGAACACGATGAACGTCGGCGAAGGCTTCGTCAAGCTGGTCGGCCGCAAGGACAACGGCCTGCTGATCGGCGCGCAAGTCGTCGGCTCGGAAGCCTCCAACCTGATCGCCGAACTGGCTCTGGCGGTCGAGTTGGGCGCGACGATCGAAGACATCGCGTTGACGATTCACGCGCACCCGACGCTGGGCGAGATGGTGATGGACGCGGCGGAAGTCGCTCTCGGCCATCCGATTCATACGATCGTGAAATAATTTGCCCGAATCCAAAGAGTCCCCATCTGCCACGCGGCTGGATGGGGACTCTTTTCCATACGCCGCAAGGATTTACGTTCGAAAACGGGAAGCTGGCGAACATCGACCCGCTCGCCGCCATGTTTAATCCGGCGGCTCCTTCGAAAGTGCTGCACGTCTTGTCTTCCGCTTTGCGGTCGGGGATTTGTCCGCCCGTTTTCTGGCTGCGGAGCAACCGGAGAAGCTCGCCGCGGCCGAATGGCATTTCGAGACCGGCGGCAGAGCTCCCCTGATCGTCGGAGGCCGACTGAATCCGGATACGCAGGAGGTTGCCGGGGCGCTTAAAATTCCTTTGGCGCTCAGTCTGCTCGCCACCCACGATCCGGACGGCACGGTCGTCGGTTTGAACGATATTCCGCGGGACGAATGGCCTCCGCTTTATGTGCATGATTTGTTTGACGCGATGGTCGGCATCGGGTTTTATCTGCTGGCCGTACCTGTCCTCTATCTCGCGCTGCTGCGGCTGAAACGGCGCCATGCCTACAATCGCCGGATGCTGGCCGGCATTTTGGCGGGAGGCCCGCTATCCTTGCTCGCTGCTGCAGTTCGCCTTCGCTTTTTACGGTTACGGTCTTTCCCATCTTCCTTATTTGTTGTCCCGTACTTGACGCTGTACGGCGGCGTGACGAATCCGGCGATGGGGCGCGCGTTGGTTGCGGCGTTTGCGGCGGGGTTCGTCCTGCTCGTTCCGTCACTCGTTCTGCTGCTCCGATTGTTTTTGTTTAATGCCCGCTACGTGAAGGGGGAACTGTCGTGAATAGGTTTGACCGGCAAGACAAATGGCTGACGCGCCTCTGTTTCGGCATCGCCTTTCTGCTGTTCGTGTCCATCGTCAGACATTTCGTTTAAGAAAGAAGGCCGTGCCGCCGCCGTTCCCGTATACGCAAACGGTAGCCTCTTGTCCGCAAATCGGTTATCATATAGGGGTGAAACTTACGTAGAAAGCGGGTTAAGCATGGGACGCAAATGGAATAACATCAAAGAGAAAAAAGCGTCTAAAGACGCGAACACTAGCCGAATTTACGCGAAGTTCGGGGTGGAAATCTACGTAGCGGCCAAAAAGGGCGAACCGGACCCGGAGTCGAACCGGGCGCTGAAGGTTGTTCTGGAGCGGGCCAAAACATACAACGTGCCCAAAGCGATTATCGACCGCGCGCTGGAGAAAGCCAGAGGCAGCGGCGACGAAAACTACGAAGAGATGCGTTATGAAGGGTTCGGACCCAACGGATCGATGATTATCGTGGACGCTTTGACCAACAACGTCAACCGTACCGTCGCGGACGTGCGTTCCGCCTTCAACAAAAACGGCGGCAGCATGGGCGTCAGCGGATCGGTCTCGTATATGTTCGAGGAGACGGCGGTGTTCGGCATCGAAGGCAAATCCGTCGATGAAGTCATGGAATTGCTGCTGGAAGCGGATGTGGACGTGCGGGACATCGTGGAGGAAGAGGGCTCCGTAATGGTGTACGCCGAACCGGACCAATTCCATGCCGTACAGGAAGCGTTCAAGCAAGCCGGCATTACCGAATTCGTGGTGGCGGAGATCAGCATGCTGCCGCAAAACTACGTGACGCTGCCAGACGAAGCGCAAGCGCAATTCGAAAAACTGATCGACGCGCTGGAAGATCTCGAAGATGTCCAGCAAGTGTATCACAACGTGGAATTTAAAGATTGATTGTAGAAAACGAACCCCCTTGGCCGCGGACGCCGGTGTGTGCCGACGATCCGCGCGAAGGGGGTTTTTTGCGCCGTCCGATCAATAGTAAGGCGAGATCAGCAGATAGACGATAACGCCGGTGCTGCTGACGTACAGCCAGATCGGCATCGTCCATTTCGCGATTTTGCGGTGCTGGGCGATCCGGTTGCCGAACCCGCTCGTCAGCGAGATCAGGGCGAACGGCACGTTGACGATGGCCAGCGTGATGTGCGTAATCAAGAAAAAGAAGTACGTATACTTCAGAACGTCGCCTCCGCCGAACTTGGTCGGTTCCGTCAGGAAATGGTAAATAACGTACGAAACGAGAAAAAGCGACGTCGTCACGAACGCCATCAAGATAAAGTTGCGGTGAAGGGCGATTTTTTTCTTTTTGATCGCGATCAGCGCGATAACGAGAAACGTAAAGGTAAACAAATTGAAGATCGCGTTCAGCAGCGGGAAGATCGTCACGTCGAAGCCGAGCTCGCCCTCGTAGCCGGGCAGGAAAAACAGCAGGGCGATAATGCCGACCAGCACGGCGGAAAACGCCAGAATCAGCGGGGTGTAGTTGCGCGTCAGGTTCATATTCGTTCTCCTTCTCCTGTTCTCCTACCAGAATAGTTAATCGTTCCGCGTTTGACAACCGGACGGAGCGGCCGCTTTGTGATCACTTTGTAACAGAATCATGAATTTTGAACGGCCGCACGCCAAAACGCCCTTCCCGGCGCCTGTACAGGCATCCGGGAAGGGCGTCCGGTTTAACGGAGCAGCCGCTCCGCCAGCAAAAACGCGAGCAGCATCGCGGCGGCGGCAGCCACCAGCCCGTAGTCGGCGCGGCCGAATTTCAGGCGATACGAATGCGTGGGGCCGACGCCCGCCCGGCCGACGCCGCGGGCGATCAGCGTCTGCGACAAGGTGTCGCCCAGACGCAGCAGCGACATCAGATACGGGACGGCGACGGAGCGAATCTCGCCGGGCGGAACGCGGCCCGGCCGCGCCGCGTATTTGCCCCTCGCCGCCGCGATCCGCGCGAACCGGTGCCACTCCTCTTGCAGCACGGGGATGAATCGCATCATCAGCGCGGCCGTCATGGCGAAAGCGTCGACGGGCAGGCGAAGAAGCTTGAGCGGACCGAGTCCCTGCTCCAGCGCGCGCTTGAGCCGCAGCGGTCGGATGCCGGACATCAGCGCAAGTCCCACCACCATGATCATGACGAGCTGGCTGAAGCGGAACAGCATCGCGGCGGCGGGGCCGGCCGCGAAGGCGACTCCCGGCAGCAGCGGCCATACGGGGCCGTTCTCATCGGCCGGATGGTTCGCAGAGGGTTCGCCGAACGTCAGCCCGGCGAAGGCGGCCGCGATAAAGGTGAACACCGTGAGGCCGATCGCGGGCTTCAGCCAGACCGACGCCGGAACGCGCGAGAAGCGCAGCGTCAGGGCCGCCGCGCCCAGGCTCAGCAGCCAGCCGATTCCGTGCGATTGAATCAGGATGCCGGGAGTGATGAGCATGTACGCCAGCCAGACGGCGCGAGGATCAAGCCGCAGCAGGGGCGAAGGGCTCGCGCCGTCTTCATGCGCCGGCCGCTCCGATTGTTCGGCCTCCGGCTGCTCCGTCCCGGCGGCTTCCGGTACGGCGGGCGCAGGCGGAGCTTCGCGGCCGAATCGGTCGCTTGACGCGGCCAGGCGCTGTCCCGGGTGAAGGGCGCCGCCGAGCGCGGCTGCTCTCGGGACGGCAAGCGCCTCCGCGATCGCCGCCGCAATCCCGGCGGCATCCGGTTTGCCGTTCGGCAGCGGGATGCCGGCTTCGCGCAGCAGCCGCAGCGTGCGCAGCCGTTCGGGCAGGGCCAGGCCCGCCTGTTCGAGCGCTTCGGGCCGGTCGGCGAGCTCGGCGGGGGTACCGTTCCAGACGATACGCCCGCCGTCCAGGATCAAGATGCGGTCCGCCCTCTCCCATAACGTCTCGGGGTCGTGCGTGACGGCGATGACCCCCCGGCCGTCGGCGATCCATCGGGCGATATCCGCCCGGAGACTCTCGATGGCCTGCCGGTCCAGCCCGGCCGTCGGCTCGTCGAGCAGCATCCATGCGGGATCGACCGCCTGCAGCAGCGCCGACGCCAATCGCCGCTGCTGCCCTCCGCTCAAGGCGAAGGGCGAACGGGCCAGCCATCGTTCCGTCTCCCCGCCGAAGCTGCCGGAGACCGCCCGCGCCGTTCGCTCGTCGCGCTCCACGGCCGATAGGCGGCATGGGCGGAGCGAATAGCGGAACTCCTCCCGGACGGAGGCGGCGAACCACTGCGTCTCCGGGTGCTGGGGAGCGACCCCCAGCTTCAGCGCGGCTTCCCGGTTCAGCTTGCGGCGCCGCCCGCTTCCGAGCCACAGCGGCCGTCCGCCGACGGCGATGTCGCCGGAATCGGGCTCGCGCAGGCCGGAGACCGTTTCGAGCAGCATCGTCTTGCCGCTCCCGCAGCGGCCGGCGATTAACGTCAGCGTTCCGGGCTGGAACGTGTGGCTGATGCCGTCCAGCACCATACGCGGACCGGCGGAGAGGCGCAAATTCCGGATCACGATCGCTTCTCTCATCCGGCCTTCACCTCATCCGCCAATTGTTCCGCCGTTAAGGGCAGCCGCCCAAACCGCACGCCATGCCGCATCAGCTCGCGCGCGACCCGCACCGCGAACGGAGGCTCGAAGCCGAGCGCGTCGCAGGGCGCCGCGCCGGAGCCGGAATCGCCGAACTCGCCGAGGAAGCGTTCCGCTTCTCCGTAATAAAACAGGGCGGGCGGGCCGTCGTAAGCGATCGAACCGTGATGCAGGGCGACAATGCGGTCCCCGCAGGCGGCTTCCTCCTGATGGTGCGTCAGCCACAGCACGGTCGTGCCTGACGCGTGAATCGCCCGGACCGCGCCGAAGACGAGCCGCCTCGCCGCCGTGTCCAGCATGGAGGTCGCTTCGTCGAAGATAAGCAAGGGAGCGTCCGCCGCCAGACAGCCCGCCGCCGCGACAAGCTGCCGCTGACCGCCGGACAATTGGCTTAAGGGACGTTCCGCCGCTTCCGCGAGTCCGACGGCGGCCAGAGCGCTATCGACTTTGTCCCGGATGCGGCTTGCCGGTTCTCCCCGCATTTCCAGCCAAAACACAAGCTCCTCGCGGGGCGTCTCGCCGAACCATTGATGATCGCGCTGCATGACGTACGGAATCGGCTCGTCGCCCGCGAAGCCGCGCCGGACAACGCCTTCATGCGCCGGCTGGACGCCGGCGATCGTCCGGATCAGCGTCGACTTGCCGCTGCCGTTGCGCCCGACGACGGATATCCACTCGCCGCGCCCGATCCGCAGGCCGATTCCCCGCAGGATCGGCGTCCGCGTCCGGTCTGCCTCGGGATAGACCGTCACGTCCTCCAGCACCAAATCTTCATTCAAATTCAACGGTATCCCTTCCCTTATTCAAACCGGTTGTGCTACAATCCGGATTGTCAACTCAAATTACGTTATTAGGTTAACAAGGGGAAGGGGAATAATCAATGCCATCTTCGGCCTGGAATGTGCGGGGAATCGTGTTTACCGCGTTGTTCGCCGCCGTTTTCATTGTTTTCAGCATGATTAAACTGACGCTGTGGGGGCCCGTCCCGTTCACGCTGCAGAACCTTGCGATTATGCTCGCCGGAGGCTTGCTCGGCGCCCGGTACGGCTTCGCCAGCATTATGCTGGTCGTCGGGCTGACGGCGCTCGGGCTCCCGCTGCTGCACGGCGAGGGAGGTTGGTCGCTGATCGCGGGGAGAACGGGCGGCTTCATCTGGATGTTCCCTGTCAGCGCGCTGCTGATCGGCTGGTTCTCCCGGAAAATTCGCGGTCATGGCCTCGCCGCCTACATCTTGCTCGTGCTGGTCATGGAAGTGTTCGGTTCCCTGCTGCTTTATGTGTCGGGAGTCCCGTGGTTCGCGCACGTGATGGGCTACACTCTCGCCAAATCGCTGTCGCTTGCCGCCTATCCGTTTATGCTGCCGGATTTTCTGAAGGCGTTGGCGGCCGCCGGGATCGTGTTGAGCGTCCGCAAGTATATGCCGGGCTTTTCGGTTGACCGTTCGGCGCGTTCCGCGGGTGCGGAACGAAACACTTATATCGCCCCGGGTTCCTGAACGGCTCTTGACCGACTACGGGAAACGGCCCATCGTCCTTGTTCGAGGACGGCGCAGCCGTTTCCTTTTTTATGGCCGCGCTAGCGCGCCGCAAAACGGCCGTCCGGCAGCCGGAACGTCCACGGCCCGCGTACCAGCACTTCCGGCGAAGAGATGCCGGTGACCGTCAGCGTACCCGAGCCCAGCTTGACCGTCACCGGCTTCCCCAGCACGTAGGCGTTGCCGGACATAAACCGTTCGTCCAAAGCGCCGATTCCCGGCACGAAATTTAACCGCCGCTTGCGCAGCAAGTCCATCAACCTGCCTGAACAAAGACAGGAAGGCTTGCTTGTCGCCTTTTTGCGCCGGTTTGACCAAAGGCTCGATGATGACCACCCGCTTCTTTATGGATCGTTATGGATTAGACGTTGAAACGCGCGGTTTGGCTTTGCCCGGCGAAAAAACAAGTTCCGCTGCAGGAGGGATTTTTTTGAAACGCGTCGAACGGATATACGCAGCAGCGCCTGCTGCCGGGAATGCCGCAGCGAACAGGCGAACCTGCCCGGTATCCGGAAACGAAACGGAGGCGGATGCGTAGACGGATTAAGAACTTTTATTGCCTGAACCCGTATGCGCAAGGAGGAAGGACAATGGGTTTTCTGATCGAGTGCAGAACGTGCGGCAGCCAAGTGTCCTCGACGGTGAAAATGTGCCCGAATTGCGGCGAACGCTCGCCCGAACCTTATAAGGACCGCTTATCGGCGGGGGCGAAGAAGGATAATCGTCCGCCGTTATCCGAATCCATGACGATAGGCGCGGGAGGATCGCCGATGGACTTTCCGGTATTGGAAACGGAACGATTGCGGCTGCGGATGCCGACCCGGAGCGACGCTTCCGATCTGTTCCGGTATTTCTCGCTGGACGAAGTTACGCGTTATTACGATCTGGACAGCTTCACCGAGATCAGGCAGGCCGAAGAACTGATTTACACCTGGTCCGAAAGGTATGCGCATCGGGAAGGCATACGCTGGGGAATCGTGCTGAAGCCGTCGCCCGGCCGGGTGATCGGAACTTGCGGCTACCATAACTGGGCGAAGGCGCACAGGAAGGCGGAGATCGGCTTCGAGCTCGCGCCCGAATATTGGCGCAGAGGTCTGATGACGGAGGCGCTCGAAGCGATTGTCGGCTACGGGTTCTCCCGCATGGCCTTGAACCGGATCGAGGCGTATATCGATCCCGACAATTTCGCTTCCAGACGATTGCTGGAGAATGCCGGTTTTTCGGAGGAAGGTTATCTTCGCGATTGTTTTTTCGAGAAAGGGCGGTTCGCGGATGCCGTGTTATTCGCCCTGATCAGGCGCGATTATGTAGAGGTTCATCCGTGATCCGGCAGGACGCGGCCCGGGGCCGCGGAACGAAGATTCGGGGCATTTTGTTCGATATGGACAATACGCTGCTGTGCTCCCGGATCGACTATGCCGCGATGAAACGGGACGTCTACGCGTATTTGTCCGGAGGCGGGTGGGTGCCCGCCGATCTGCGGTTGGACGGCTATACGACGTCCATGCTGATCGACGAAGCCGTCCGGAACGGGATGCCGGAGCGTTCGTACCGGGAGGCGATCGCGATGGCGGCCGGGCACGAGCTGGCCGGCATGGAGGGAGCGGGGCTTGAGCCGGGCGCGGCGGAGCTGCTGGAGTCGCTCCGGGGGAAATACGTGTTGGCGGTCGTGACGAACAATTCGGAGCCCGCTGCCGTGCGGGCACTCGAATGGACCGGCATCCGCTCCTGCTTCGATCTGGTCGTCGGCCGGGAGCGGATGAAGGAGATGAAGCCGTCGGCCTCGGGTTTCCTGACGGCGATGAGCTTTTTCCCGGGGATTCGGCCGGAGGAATGGGTCGCCCTTGGCGATTCGTGGATCGACGGCAAGGCGGCGCTCGACGCGGGAGTGCCCTTCGTCAGTTATCGGGCGAGCGCGGAGGAAATGATCGGGCGGGGCGTCCGTCCGGTCGCAAGTGTGGACAGCCTGGCCCAATTCGGCGAATGGCTGGAGGGCGAGGGCTCTTGAAGAAGCTTCGAACGGCAATCCCGACACGGGAACCGCCGTACATATCGGCCGGTTTTTCTTACGGCGATCTGCTTATGCGGCAGTATGCCTCGTTATACCCCGAGGAAGCGGCCGGTCTCGTGCTGGTCGATTCCGTCCACGAGAACAGATACGCCGCCGACGCCGATTCGGGCAGGAAACGGGATATGCGGAGAACGCGGGCCCTCTACCGGACGGGGTATTGGATGACGCCTCTCGGCATCCCGCAGCTTCTGCGCCGGCACGTCGGTTCGAGACGGCTGCCCGGGGAGCTTCAAGCCGTCGTTGCCGCATGGGGCCGAAGGAGCGGCGCTTACCGCGCGGGCTATCTGGAATGGTTGGGAGCGCCCGTCACCGCCCCGCAGGTCAGGCAAGGCAAGCGTCTGCGAGCCGATCTGCCGGTGACGGTGCCGACGGCGGGGAGGCAGGATCGGCGCTGGCTGGACCCGCAGAACGAGTTGCTGAAGCTGACGGACCGCACGGAACAAATGATCGTGGAGGACAGTTGGCCTTCCATCCCGATTTCTAAACCGGAAGCTGTCGCGGAAGCCGTACGCGAGATGATTATTCGGGGATCCCGCGGTAACCGGTAGAGAGAGGCGTGGCGCGGATCGGAATCCAAGAGCAATGTCCCTTGAAGGGCGGCACGTTGACAGGGCGATGTTGACGTGCTATTTTATTTATACAAATCGTAATTATTACGAATAAAACGATGGCGAAATGCCAATCTTTTTTTTGTTGGATATCGTAATGATTACAAATAAAGGAGAGTCCGATTCATGAAAGAGAGTATCACCCCGATCCCCGTCACGGTGCTGAGCGGCTACCTCGGTTCCGGCAAAACGACGGTCCTGAACCATGTGCTGAACAACCGGCAAGGCCTTAAAGTCGCCGTCATTGTCAACGATATGAGCGAAGTGAACATCGACGCGGATCTGATCGCCCAGGGAAGCCGCCTGTCGCGCACGGAAGAGAAGCTTGTGGAGATGTCCAACGGGTGCATCTGCTGCACGCTTCGCGAAGATTTGCTGCACGAGGTGGAGAGGCTGGCGAAGGAAGCCCGCTTCGACTACATCCTGATCGAATCGACCGGAATTGGTGAACCTGTGCCTATCGCGCAGACGCTGACTTATGCGGACGAGGCGAGCGGGATCGATCTCACGCGGTATTGCCGTTTGGACTGCATGGTCACGGTCGTGGACGCCTACCGGTTCTGGCACGACTTCTCCTCGGGAGAAAGTCTGCTGGAGCGCGGTCAAGCGCTGGGCGAAGACGACACCCGGGACGTCGTGGATCTGCTGATCGACCAGATCGAGTTCTGCGACGTGCTCCTGCTGAACAAGTGTGATCTGGTGTCTCCCGAGGTTCTGGACCGTCTGGAAGGCGTGCTGCGCAAGCTCCAGCCTCGCGCGCGAATCATCCGTACGGTTAACGGCCGGGTGAATCCGGCGGATATCCAGAACACGGGGATGTTCGATTACGAGCAGGCCCGTCAGTCGGCGGGATGGCTGCAGGAGCTGCAGCGCGATAGCCATACGCCCGAGACGGAGGAATACGGCATCCGTTCGTTCGTTTACCGGCGGCGCCGGCCGTTTCACCCGGAGCGGCTGGCCGCTTTCTTCGGCAATTGGCCGGAGGAAGTGGTCCGGGCGAAAGGGCATGTCTGGCTGGCGACCCGAAGCGATATCGGCGCTTCGCTCAGCCAGGCCGGACCGTCGATTCAATTCGGGCCGGCGGGTTACTGGCTCGCGGCGCTGCCGGAGGAGGAACGCCGCGCGATGCTGGAGGAATATCCCGACATCCTTGCCGAATGGCATCCGCAGTGGGGCGACCGCCGGACCGAGCTTGTGTTCATCGGCATGGACATGGATCAGGAGGGCCTGGTCCGGGAGCTTGACGATTGTCTGCTGACGGAGGAAGAGATGCGGTCGGATTGGTCGCGCTTGCCCGATCCGCTTCCCTCGTGGAACGTTCGATAATCTCTGCGGATAAAAAAACTCGCGGCGAAATGCCGCGAGTTCGTTTGTTATTCGGGCGGAGAATCGCCCCGGCTGCGGATGACGTAGACGCATTTGCGGCCGCCTTCGGCCAGACATTCGGTCCGGTCCACGTCGGCGTCCAGCAGGGACTGAAACAGCTCCAGCTCGCACCGGCAGGCGTGCCGGTACTGATTGGCGATCACCGAGATCGGGCAGTTATGCTCCTTCAACAGGAAGTCGCCGTTTTCCGTCCGTTCCCATTCGACCATATAGCCGTTGTCGTTCTGAATGTCGGCGAGCGCCGCCACCTTGTCGGTCAACGGCTTGCCTTCGATATTCGCCTCGTATCTGCGTTTCAGCGATTCCTTGCGCCGCTCGAACAGGAGCTCGACCATGGAGTCGCCCGATTCCGCGGCCAGCTCGCCGAGCAGATCAAGCGTCAACGTATGATATTTCTTCGGGAAAAAACCTTCGGCATGTTCCGTCAAGCTGTAGACGGCAGCCGGCCGTCCCATCGGCAGGCGGACCGTCTTGGGACGGATCAGGCCGTCCCGCTCCAACGCGTTCAGATGGCGGCGGACGGCCATGACGGTAATCCCGAGCATCCCGGTCAGATCTTTTGTGCTTAATTCGCCTTTGGTTTTCAGCAATTGCAGGATAGTCTCCCGGGTGCTCAAATCTTTCTCTCCGTTCATGCGCCGTTCACCTCCATGTTGTTGTCGAATCGATGCGCGCGGCTATTCCCATCATATCATGTTCCGTCAAGAAGAAACAGCGGCAGAACGGGAATATCCGTTCTGCCGCTGCGTTCGGGCGATCAGCGGACGGCCGCCTCGTAGCGTTTGCCGGCCGCTTCCCAATTGACGACGTTCCAGAATGCGGCGATATAATCGGGACGTTTGTTTTGATACTTCAGGTAGTAGGCGTGCTCCCACACGTCCAGACCGATGATCGGCTTTTGGCCTTCCATGATCGGGGAATCCTGGTTCGGCGTGCTCGTAACGGCCAGCTTGCCCGAGCCGTCAACGACGAGCCAAGCCCATCCGCTGCCGAAGCGGGTCGTGGCGGCTTTGGTGAATTCTTCCTTGAATTTGTCGAAGCTGCCGAACTGCGCGTCGATCGCTTGCGCCAGCGCGCCTGTCGGAGCGCCGCCGCCGTTCGGACCGATGATTTCCCAGAACAGGGTGTGGTTCGCGTGGCCGCCGCCGTTGTTGCGGACGGCCGTGCGGATCGCTTCCGGCACGGCGTTCAAGTCGGAGAGCAGATCCTCCAGGCTTTTCTCGTGCAGCTCCGGATATTGGTCGAGAGCGGCATTGAGATTGGTGACGTAGGTGTTGTGGTGACGATCGTGGTGGATCATCATCGTTTGCTCGTCGATGTACGGTTCGAGCGCGTTGTTCGGATAGGGAAGCGGCGGCAGTTGATGTGCCATGGCAAAAACCTCCTCGATAAATGGTGGATATCTCCATTGTAGGAGGCAACGCCGATTTAGTCAATATAAATATATAAAAAGTATACGAAGTGTTGACGAACCCCGGACAAAGGACTATACTTTTGTGAGTAAATATAGATTAGTGGCGAATCGCCATCCAAAAGGAGAGAACACCATGAGCAAGGTCCTATTCGTCAAAGCCAACAATCGTCCGGCCGACCAGGCGGTCAGCGTGCAGTTGTACAACGTGTTTCTGAAGAGCTACAAAGAGTCGCATCCGAACGACGACGTGACGGAGCTTGACCTGTACGCCGAAAATCTGCCTTATATGGACGCCGATATGATCGCCGGCATCTTCAAAGCCGCTCAGGGCTACGAATTAACCGAGAGAGAACGGGAACTGGCGGCGGTCGCCGACAAATATCTGGACCAGTTCCTCGCTTCCGACAAAATCGTGTTCGCCTTCCCGCTGTGGAATATGACGGTGCCGGCCGTGCTGCATACGTACATCGACTACCTGAACCGCGCAGGCAAGACGTTCCGCTACACGCCCGAAGGACCGATCGGACTGGCTACGGGCAAAAAAGCCGTGCTGTTGAACGCGCGCGGCGGCGTATATTCGGAAGGACCTGCTGCCGCAGCCGAGATGGCGGTTAACTTCGTCCGCAGAAATCTCCAGCAGTTCGGAGTCGAGGTTGTGGACGAGGTGATCGTGGAAGGCCACAACCAGTACCCCGACCGCCGCGAAGCGATTGTTCAGGAAGGGCTGAAGAAAGCCGCCGAAGCGGCCGCGAAGTTTTAAGCTGTCCTAGAGGACAAGCCTCCAAGAAGCTGTCGCCCGGGCAGATGGATCTGCCTGCGCGGCAGCTTTTTATTTGCCGCCTACGGGGCAGAGCGGGTGGCGGCTGCGAGCGGACGGCTGCCGCCATGCGGAGCGGCCGAGTGACGCCCCTTGCCGATTGTGCTATGATTCTAGGCGTATCCATATATTGCGGCAGAGAACGCCGGGCGTATTTGCGGCACATTGCGCCGGTACGGCCGGCTTGAATCACGACAACGCGGGGGGATGCGACATGCTGCTGCCGGATCTGGCCCGGCGGATCGTACGCGAGGTGAAGCGGCTGCTGGACGAGCCGATCATCATTACGGATGTGGACGGACGGATTATGGCCGGTACGGACGCCTCCCGGATCGGCGCCGTGCACGAAGGCGCGCTGCTGGCGAGCCGGACGAAGCAGTCGGTTGTCGTCGACAGCCTGCGGGAAGCGCAGTGGCGTGGCGTGCGCGAAGGCATCAGCCTGCCGCTGCTGTTTCGCGGCGAAGTCGTCGGCGTGGTGGGCATCACGGGCAAGCCGGACCGCGTCGCCAGGTACGCCGAGCTTGTGCGGAAGATGACCGAGCTGCTGGTGCACGAGCATTATTACCTCGAACAGTTGGAATACGAGCAGCGGGGTTATGAGGCGCTACTGGTCGACTGGCTGAGGGGCGGCGAGCGGACGGCTCCGTTCGCGGACCGGGCCAAGGCGCTTGGCGTCGATCTGAATCGGCCGAAGCGGCTGGCGCTGATCTCCTTCGGGCTGGACGGAGGCGAGATGCTGCCTCGCGCCTTGTGGCAGCAAGTTCGCGCTCTGCTGCGCCGGGAAGACGTCCTCGCCCGATGGGGGGACGATCGCCTGCTGCTCGTGTTCGACGAAGCGAAGCCGCAGCCGCCTCAGGAGCTGCTGCCGCGTCTGCGGCGGATCGAGGCCGAATGCGCCAGATGGGTGCGCGCCCCGATCCGGATCGGCGTCGGCAAGCGGCTGCCCGCGCATGAGCTGCACCGGTCGTACGAGCAGGCCGCGCATGCCGCTTCGCTGGCGGACGGCGGCGCCGGGAGCGGGATCGCGTTTTACGAAGAGCTTCGCCTGGAGATGTGCCTTCAGGATATTACGCCGCAGACCCGCCGCGATTACCTGGAGCGCACGATCGCTCCCCTGATTTCCGAGCCGGACCTGATGGAGACGCTTCGGGCGCTGATCGGCGCGAACGTCTCCTACAAACTGGCCGCGGACCGGCTTCACGTCCATATCAACACGCTCCAGTACAGGCTCCGCAAAATCGCCGATCTGACGGGGCTCGATCCGAAGCGTTTCGAGGATTTGGCGGAGCTGCATCTGGCGATGAAGCTGTTGTCGAAAGAAACAAAAAGTTAACGCTTCCGGCGCGGGTTTTTTGGCTGTTCCGACATGGAAGGACGGGTTCCGATTTTTTAAAATAGCAGCAAGCATACGGCTGCGCTTATACAGTCCGAGATAACGGCGGGAAACGGCGCGCATCCGCGGCAAGGAAGGCGAAGCCGTTTCTTTTTTGTTGACGGGGAAAGGAGAACAGGCATGCTTGACCCTTCCGTACTGAACGAATTGAAGGCGATTGTCGGCCCGGACAATGTCGAGAGCTCCGCGATGGACCGGCTCGCCTACAGCTACGACGCGACGCCGAATCTGCAGGCGATGCCCGACGCGGTCGTCTCCCCGCGTTCGACCGAGGAAGTGTCGAAGGTGTTGGCGCTTTGCAACCGGCGCCGCATTCCGGTCGTTCCCCGCGGTTCGGGAACGAATCTGTGCGGCGGAACGACGCCGCTGTCCGGTGGAATCGTGCTGCTGTTCCGCCATATGAACCGGATTCTGGAGATCGACGAACAAAATCTGACGGCGACGGTTCAAGCGGGCGTCATCACGCTGGATCTGATTCGGGAGGTCGAGCGGCGCGGGTTGTTTTATCCGCCCGATCCGAGCTCGATGAAAATTTCGACGATCGGCGGCAACCTCAACGAGAATTCCGGCGGTCTTCGCGGCCTCAAGTACGGCGTGACGAGAGACTATGTGCTCGGGCTGGAGATCGTGCTGCCGTCGGGCGACATCATCCGCACCGGGGGCAAGCTGGCGAAGGACGTGGCCGGCTACGACCTGACGAGGCTGTTCGTCGGCTCGGAGGGAACGCTGGGCGTCATTACCCAGGCGATTCTCAAGCTGATTCCGATGCCGGAATCCAAGAAGACGATGCTTGCCTTGTACGGGAGCCTGGAGGACGCGGCCGCGTCCGTCTCGGCGATTATCGCGGCCCGCATCATCCCGGCCACGCTTGAATTTCTCGACCGGCCGACGTTGGAGGTCGTCGAGCAATTCGCGCAGATCGGGCTGCCGACCGACGCCCAAGCCGTGCTGCTGATCGAACAGGACGGCCCGCCGGAGGTCGTGGACCGCGATCTGGCGCGTATGGCCGAAATATGCCGCGGACATCGCGCGCTGTCGGTGCGCGTGGCGCGGGATGAGAATGAAGCCGACGGCCTGCGCGCGGCCCGCCGCAGCGCGCTGTCCGCGCTCGCGCGGCTTGCGCCGACGACCATCCTTGAGGATGCGACCGTGCCCCGCTCGCAGATCGCGCCGATGGTCCGGGCGATCCGGGAGATCGCGGACAAATACGGCGTGCGGATCTGCACGTTCGGTCACGCGGGCGACGGCAACCTGCATCCGACTTGCGTCACCGACGCGCGCGATCCGGATGAGCTGCACCGGGTGGAGCAGGCGTTCGAGGAAATTTTCGAGCGGGCGATCGAGCTTGGCGGCACGATTACCGGCGAGCACGGCGTCGGCGTCGTGAAGGCGCCTTATCTGGAGATGAAGCTCGGGGCGGCCGGGATCGAAGCGATGAAGGCGGTCAAGCAGGCGTTCGATCCGAACGGCATCATGAATCCGGGCAAAGTGTTCGCCAAGTCGTCCCGCAAGAGAGTGGTGGTGGAATCGTGACGGCGTTGGACAAGGCGAAGATCCAGGCGGAATTCAAAGCCCGGATGGACGAGGACGAGCTGCTGAACTGCATGCGGTGCGGGTTTTGCCTGCCTTCCTGCCCGACCTATGTGCAGTCCGGCAACAGGGAGGCGTACTCGCCTCGCGGACGGATCGCGCTGATGAAGGCGGTCGCGGACGGACGGATCGAGCCGGACGAGGATATCGAGCGGACGCTGAACGAATGTCTCGGCTGCCGGGCGTGCGAGCCGGTCTGCCCGTCCGGCGTCCGTTACGGCCATCTGCTGGAGGAAGCCCGCGACATCATCAACCGCAACAAGAAATATTCGCTCCCGGCGAGAGCCGTGCGCAGCCTCGTGTTCAAGCACCTGTTCCCGCATCCGAAGCGCATGCGGCGGATGACGGCGCTGCTCGGCGTCTATCAGCGGACGGGGCTCGCCAGGCTGGTGCGCAAGACGAAGCTGCTGAACCTGCTTCCCCAGCCGCTGGCCGCGATGGAGCGGGCGCTGCCGCAGGCGCCGACGCTGCGGGAGATGAGCCGGCCGCATGCGCCCGTGCGGGCACGGGGAACCGCCCGGGCGACCGTCGGTTTTTTCTCGGGTTGTCTGATGGACACGATGTTCCGCGAGACGAACATCGCGACAATGAAGTTGCTGGAGAAGGCCGGCTGCAACATCGTCGTGCCCGGGACGCAGAACTGCTGCGGCGCCCTTCACGGTCACGCGGGAGAGAAATCGGGCGCTGTGGAGCTGGCGAAGCGCAATATCGAAGCGTTTGAATCGGCGGACGTCGATTACATCGTCACGAACGCGGGCGGCTGCGGCGCCTACCTCGCCGATTACGGCCATCTGCTGAGAGATGATCCGGCCTGGGCCGGCCGCGCCGCGTCTTTCTCGGCCAAGATCAAGGACATCTCGGCCATTCTCTTCGAGCTGGGTTTTCACGAGTCCGGCCTTCGCCTCCCGCCGCAGGTCGTCACGTACCAGGATTCGTGCCATCTCCGCAACGTGCAGCGGACGAGCGAGCAGCCGCGCAAGCTGCTGCGCGCGATCGAGGGCGTCGACTACCGGGAGATGGAGCAGGCCGACCGCTGCTGCGGCTCGGCGGGCATCTACAATCTTGTACATGCGGACCTGTCGATGAAGTTCCTCGACGACAAGATGGCCCGCGTCCGCGAGACGCAGGCGACGACGATCGTGACCGCCAACCCCGGCTGCCTGCTGCAGATGAAGCTGGGCGTCGAGCGCGAAGGGTTGTCCGGCCGGGTCCGGGTCGTCCATATCGCCGACTTCCTGCTGGAAGCGATGGACAACCGCCAGGATGCTTCCGGCAGCGGCGGTGTCTAAGCCGCCCCGCTATCTTGAGCATCAAGCCGCAGTTCGTCTTGGCCTGTGCCTATTGCTCGGATCGTGTATTATCGGGAGGAGAGTTCTTTCCATGCTGGCGACGATGAGTCGGGAAGCGTTCCAAACGATGGGCGACGACAAGCTCGGAACGACTCGCTTCGAGCCGATTATCCGGGCTTACAAGGAGATACAGACCCGGGGAGAAGACTTCGCTTCAGAACTGTACACGCAGCTATCTCCCGGACAGCAGGCTTTATTCGTATTTCGCCCGTTTTACAATCACGCCATCAAATCGGCACCCGACTTGTATTGGTGGAGCGGCTATTATATCGAGCCATCCGCAAAGCCCGCAAACGTTCCATCTGTCATTCGGCGATCTCGAACACGATCCCCAATTGCTCCTGGCCGTACTTGCCCTTTATGCCGAATTCCAAGCCGCGGCGGGACCGGCGTTGAGGGCAATCGGCGATAATATCCGCAAGAACCCCGAACAATTTATGCAGAGGGCGAACGATCCTTCGTAAATCGAGCCGCAAGCGGCCTTTCCTCCGGGAAGGATGCCTGCGGCTTTTTCGTAAACGCTCTATATCTGTTGCGAGAACGGCGCATCGTCACTGGTTCAAGGACGGTGCGGCCGTTTTTTTCTGGCCTGCGGCCGGCGCATGCGCAGAGTCATGGCAGAAAAGTTGACAACAAGTTAAAAAAACGGATGATTTTTTTGTTCACGTGTGCTACTATTTTCCGAGAACGTGTTACGAGTAGGAGAAGGGGAGTTGGAGAAGATGTTCAGACGGAAGTTCAAACGGCTGGCCGCAGCGGGATTGGCCGCCGCGCTGCTGTTAACGGGCTGCACGTCCGGCAAGGAAAAACAGGCGGGCGCTGACGACGAGCTCGTGCTGGCCGTCGGTTCGGAGCCGGAAGCGGGATTCGACCCGACGACCGGCTGGGGACGTTACGGCTCGCCGCTGTTCCAAAGCACGCTGCTCCAACGGGACGACCAGCTCCGGATCGGCTACGATCTGGCGACGAGCTATGAGCTGTCCGAAGACGGCCTGGTGTGGACCGTCACGCTGCGGCAGGACGCCAAGTTCACCGACGGCCATCCGGTGACGGCCGAAGACGTGAAATTCACGTTCGAAACGGCGGCCGCGAGCGGGTCCGTGCTCGATCTGTCCAATCTCGAAAGCGTCCGGACGGACGGCGACTACAAAGTCATTTTCACGCTCAAGGAGCCGCAATCGACCTTTATCGGCCATCTGGTGACGCTGGGAATCGTGCCGAAGCACGCTTATTCGAAGGATTACGCGCAGCGGCCGATCGGTTCCGGCCCCTATAAGCTGGTGCAGTGGGACAAAGACCAGCAGGCGATCGCCCAGATCAACGAAGATTATTACGGAGCGAAGCCGTCCTTCAGCAAGCTGACGTTCCTGTTCCTGAGCGAGGATGCCGCATTCGCCGCCGCCAAAGCGGGCAACGTCGATGTGGCGTACATACCCGCGACGCTCAGCAAGCAGAAGGTCGACGGCATGCGTGTCGAAGCCGCGCGGACGGTCGACAACCGCGGTATCATGTTCCCGTACGTGAAATCGGGACAACGGACGGAGCAGGGATACCCAATCGGCAACGATGTCACGGCCGATCCCGCCATCCGTCAGGCGATTAATGTCGCGATCGACCGCCAGGCGCTTGTCGACGGCGTATTGGAAGGGCATGGCACGCCGGCTTACACCGTCAACGACAAGCTGCCTTGGTGGAACGAACAATCCGTCGTGAAGGACGCCGATCCGGCCCGAGCTAAAGCCATTCTGGCCGATGCCGGCTGGAGCGACCGGGACGGTGACGGCATCCTGGAGAAAGGGGAGACGAAGGCGCGCTTCACGCTGCTCTACCCGTCGGGTGACTCGGTTCGTCAATCGCTGTCTCTGGCCGTCGCCGACATGATCAAGCCGATCGGCATCCAGATCGACGTGCAAGGGAAAAGCTGGGACGAGCTCGAAAAGCTGATGCATTCGAACGCCGTCCTGTTCGGATGGGGCAGCCACGATCCTCTGGAAATGTACAGCCTGTACAGCAGCAAATACCGTGGAGTCGGCTACTACAATCCCGGCTATTACAGCAATCCGGTTGTGGACGAATGGATGGACAAGGCGCTGAAGGCGCGGACCGAGCAGGAAGCGCTGGACTATTGGAAAAAGGCGCAGTGGGACGGCAAGACGGGAGTGGCCGCGCAAGGGGACGCGCCGTGGGCATGGCTCGTGAACATCGACCATGTGTATCTGGTCCGAGACGATCTCGATATCGGCCAGCAGCGCATCCATCCGCACGGCCACGGCTGGCCGGTCACGGACAATATCGAGCAATGGAAGCGAAAGTCTTGACGGAAACGAGGCAAGTCCGATGATCGGTCGACTCTTGAAGGCGGCGGCATGGAGAGCCGTCCGGCTGATTCTGCTGCTGGTTGCCGTCAGCGTCGTCTCCTTCGCGCTGGTGAGCCATTCTCCCGTCGATCCGATTCAGGCGTACGTCGGCGCGGACGTCATGCGCGTCGGTCCGGAGCAGCGGGCACAGATCGCGGAATACTGGGGGCTGGACCGCCCTCCGGCGGAGCGGTTTCTCCAGTGGGCGGGAGCGCTGCTGCGGGGCGATCTGGGCGCTTCGATGATCTATCGGATGCCGGTGGCCGAGGTGATCGGCGAGCGCTTCGCGAATTCGCTGGCCCTGATGAGCGCCGCCTGGCTGCTGTCGGGCCTTATCGGGTTCGCAGCCGGATCGCTGGCGGCGATGAAGGAAGGGACCTGGATCGACCGGCTGATCCGGTGGTACTGCTACGTGCTCGCGTCGACCCCGACGTTCTGGATGGGGCTGCTGCTCGTGATCGTGTTCGCCGTTTGGCTCGGCTGGTTTCCTGTCGCCCTCGGCGTGCCCGCGGGCGTCATGGCCGGGCAAGTATCGTGGTGGGATCATGTCCGGCATATGATCCTGCCCGCACTGACGCTCGGCATCGTCGGCATCTCGGGTATCGCCCTGCATACCCGGCAGAAGCTGCTCGATGTCCTGTCCAGCGAATACGTGCTGTTCGCGAGAGCCAGAGGAGAACGGGGCTGGACGCTGTTCCGCCGGCACGGCCTCCGCAATGTGGCCCTGCCGGCGATTACGCTGCAGTTCGCGTCGTTCAGCGAGCTGTTCGGAGGCGCCGTGCTCGCCGAACAGGTATTTTCCTATCCCGGACTCGGCCAGGCGACGGTAGAAGCGGGGCTGCGGGGCGACATCCCCTTGTTGCTGGCGATCGTGCTGTTCAGCGCGATATTCGTCTTTATCGGCAACGCGATTGGGGATCTCCTCTACCGGCTGATCGACCCCCGGACGAGGGAAGGGGGTAGGTCCGCATGAGGTGGAACCGGAGGCAATGGACGTCCGTCTGGACGGCTGCGACTGCGGCCGCGCTCGTCTGCATACTGCTCGGGGGCTGGCTGCTGGGCGAGGAGTCGCTGTCCACCCGACTGGACATGCGTAATCTGCCGCCTTCGTGGTCGCAACCGTTCGGCACCGATTGGCTCGGACGGGATATGTTCGTGAGGACGGTCAAGGGGCTCGCGCTCAGCATCAAGGTCGGGGCCATAGCGGCGGCCGCGAGCGGCGCGATCGCGCTGACGCTGGCCTTGATCGCCGCTTCGGCGGGGCGCGCGGGCGACCGGATCGTTACGTGGCTGGTGGACCTGTTTATGAGCGTGCCCCATCTGGTGACGCTGATCCTCATCGCCTTCGTGACGGGAGGCGGCTTGCGTGGGGTCGTGATCGGCATCGCGCTGACGCATTGGCCGAGTCTCACCCGCGTGATCCGGGCGGAGCTGCTGCAGATCCGCTCGTCGGATTACGTGAAGGTGTCCCGCCGGCTGGGCCGGTCGGGCTGGTGGATCGCGACGCGCCACCTGCTGCCGCATCTTGTGCCGCAACTGCTCGTCGGCGTGCTGCTGCTGTTCCCCCACGCCATCCTGCACGAAGCGGCGATCACGTTTATCGGCTTGGGCCTGTCGCCGCACGAACCGGCGATCGGTATTATTTTATCGGAATCGATGAGGCATCTGTCCGCCGGCATGTGGTGGCTGGCCTTATTCCCGGGGATATGTCTGGTTCTGGTGGTCCGCGCGTTCGACCGGGTCGGCAACGGCCTGAAGGAATGGTTCGACCCGAAGCGGTCGCAGTGGTAAGGGGAGGTGGAGAGAACATGGCGCTGTTGGAGATTCGCGGTTTGACGGTCGCGTTCGCCCAATACGCCGGCGGATGGCGCCGGAGGACGATCCAGGCGGTGAGAGACATTGAGCTGGACGTCGAAGCGGGCGAGATCGTGGCCGTCGTCGGTTCCAGCGGTTCCGGCAAAAGTCTGCTGGCTCATGCTATCCTCGGCATCCTGCCCCCGAACGCCTCCATGACGGGAAGCGTCCGGTACGACGGCGAGCCTCTGACGCCCGAGCGGTTGGACAAGCTGAGAGGACGGGAGCTGGCGCTGATTCCGCAGTCCGTCGCCTATCTCGATCCGCTGATGCGGGTCGGCGAACAGGTGCGGCATTCGGCCGCCGGCGGCGATCCGGCGGAATCCCAACGCCGGGCTTTCCGGCGGCTCGGCTTGCCGGAGGAAGCGGCCCGGCGGTATCCGTTCCAGCTCTCCGGCGGCATGGCGCGGCGCGTCCTCGTCTCGACGGCCGTCGTCAGCGGGGCGCGCCTCATCGTAGCGGACGAGCCTACGCCCGGGCTGCACGAAGACGTCGTCCGGGAGACGCTCGGCCAATTCCGGGAGCTGGCCGACTCGGGATGCGGCGTCCTGCTGATCACACACGACATCGCCTCTGCGTTAACCGTCGCGGATCGCGTCGCCGTCTTGTACGCGGGCACGACGGTCGAGATCGCCGATGCGGGCGACTTCGCCGGCGAAGGGGACGCGCTGCGTCATCCGTACGCCCGCGCATTATGGCGGGCGCTGCCGCAAAACGCGTTCGAGCCGATCCCGGGCCATCAGCCGTCCCCGGATCGCCTGCCGCCGGGATGCCTGTTCGCGCCGAGATGCGCTCTCGCGACGGCCGCATGCGAGCAGGCCAGACCGGAGATGCGGCAACTGCGCGGCGGAAAGGCAAGGTGCATCCATGCGACTTGAAGGAAACGGATTGGCTTACCGGCACGGACGCGGACCGTGGTTGTTCAGGGGGGCGAGTCTGTCAGTCGGCGAGGGCGAGCTCGTCGGCTTGTCGGGGCCGAGCGGCTGCGGCAAGACGACGCTCGCGCGGCTGCTGGCCGGATTCGAACGGCCGCTGGAAGGCCGCGTGACGATCGGCGGACGGCCGATTCCCGATCGCGGGTATTGTCCCGTCCAACTGGTGCTGCAGCACCCGGAGCAGGCGGTGAATCCCCGCTGGCGCATCAAACGGACGCTGACGGAAGGCTGGCGCCCCGGGCCGGACATGCTGGACGCGCTGGGCATTCAGCCCGGCTGGCTGGAGCGGTGGCCCTCCGAGCTGTCCGGCGGCGAGCTGCAGCGGATCTGCATTGCCCGGGCTTTGGGGCCCGATACCCGGTTTTTGATCTCCGACGAGATGACGACGATGCTGGACGCGATCACGCAGGCCCAGATTTGGAACGCGGTGCTGGACATCGCCGGGAAGCGGGGGTTGGGCGTGCTTGTCGTCAGCCACGACGCCGGCTTGCTCTCCCGCGTATGCGACCGGGTCGTCCGATGGGAGGAGCTGGCCGCTCCCTCGTCAAGTCCGCAAGCGCAGGGCGGGATAAACCGCGCTTCTCTCGAAACGGAACGTCCGTAACCGAGGGGCCGATGCGGCGGGCGACGGCGGATGCCTGAGCCATCCCGCTCGCGGCCGGACGGGGCGAGCCTGAGCGGGCAAGTCCGGGGGGATCTCGCGAATGGTCGAAAGGGATCTTGCGGTTCGATCGCGGAAGTATGGTATAATAATCCGGTTATCCGAATCGTTTTACGAAAAGAGGAAGATCCGACCATGCGCGGAACGAAGCGGAAAATATCGTGGACCGTCGCCATCGTGACGGTGCTGGGGATTGCGATCGCCTGGCTGTACGGCGAAGGCCGGGTGACGATGGAAGACATCATCACGAAGGAGTTTCAGGAGAACCGCGAGCTGTTCGCCGCCGTCGCCGAAACCGTCGCCGCCCGGGACGATATCACCGGCATCGCGGGACCCTCGTACCGGGGGAACGACGAACGGCTGGCCAAGCTGTTCGACGATCTCGGTTACTTGACGGTGGAGAAGCGTCAAGGGGGAGCCGTGCTGTTCGTCAAAGACAAAAAGCTGGGCTTCGACCACGGCATCCTGTATGTGCCGCCGGGCAAGCCGCTCCCCAAGGCGTCTTACGCGACACGCACGCCGATCGACGACTCGTGGTCGTTCGTCTCGATCAAGACTGATTAACGGAAAGGAGCCGGACAAGCATGCACCCCGATCAAATCATGACGCCCGAAGCGTATATCGAGAGCTTGTATCCCCCCGATCCCGTGCTGGAACGCGTAAAAAAGGGCATCAGGGACAACGGTATGCCGGAGATTTCCATCGAGCCCGGCTACGGCCGGCTGCTCACGCTGCTCGTGCGTCTGATGCGGGCCCGCAGCGTGCTGGAGATCGGCGCGTTGGGCGGATACAGCGGAATCTGCCTCGCCCGGGGACTGCCGGAGGACGGACGGCTCGTCTCCCTGGAGATCAATCCGGAATATGCGGAGATTGCCCGCCGTCATCTGACGGAAGCGGGTTACGGCGAACGGGTGGAGTACCGGATCGGGGATGCGGCGGAATCGCTGCGGCAGCTCCGGCGGGAGAACGCCCGGTTCGATCTGATCCTGATCGACGCGGACAAGCTGAATTATCCCCGCTATCTGGAGGAAGCGATCGCGCTGGGAGGACCGGGCGCTTTGATCGTCGCGGATAATCCGTTTTTGCGGGGCAGGACGCTCGATCCGAACCGGCAGGGCGATGCCGTCGTCAGCATACGCGAATTCAACCGGAGGCTGGCGGCCGATCCCCGGCTGGAGAGCACGATCCTGCCGGGCTACGACGGTTTGTGCCTGGCGCGGGTTCGCGACGATGCCGTTCTCCCGGAATAACGGAAGGCCGTCGTTGAAATACAGCAGGCCGTCGCTCTGAAGCGGCGGCCTTTTTCCTTGCGCATGTCCGCAGCGGTTCAGCCTTCTCCTTTGGCCGCCGACGGACGTTTCCAGACGAGCTGGCGCCATACCCATGCCGAGTTTGCCGCCAGCATGACGCCTCCCATGACGAATACCCCTCGAATGCCGATCCATCCCGCCAAGCTGCCGCCGATCGTCGGACCCAGCATATTGCCGAGCGCCAGGGCGCTGGTGTTGAAGCTGTACGCGCGTCCTTCCAGCCCGTCGGGCGTAAAGCGGCGGACAAGCGTATTGACGGACGGAATAAGCCCGCCCATGAACATGCCCAACGCGAACCGGCACAAGACAAGCTGCCAGATCTCCGTAACGAACGCCTGCGGGATCGAGGCAAGCGCCGCGCCGGCCAAGGCGAACCCGAGCACGCGGTTCGAGCCGATCCGGTCCCCGAGCCTTCCGAGCAGCGGGGACGCGATCATGTTCGAGAACCCCGCGATCGACCCCACGAATCCCGCCAGAAATGCGAGGTGCTCCGCTTTGCCGTGCAGCATCTGCACGAACAGAGGCAAGATCGGCATGGTGCTCAGCATCGCGAACTGGATCAGGAACGTAGCCGTAAGCAGCGCGGGCATGGCCGGGATCGACATCACCTGACGGAAGCCGGACCAGACGGATACCTTTGGTTTGCTCATCGCTTTTTCCTTGTCGAACTTTTCCGTGACGACCACCCAAGCCAGCGTCGAAGCGATAAACAGCAGACCGCCCGTCAAGTAAAAGATCGGCCGATAGCCGAACGATTCGGCCAGCAGGCCGCCGAACAACGGGCCGAGGATCGTGCCCGCCACCCCGCCGGATTGCAGCGTGCCGAGAGCGAAGCCCATCTTGTCCCGGGGCGCGATCGTCGACATCAGCGACACCGATGCCGGCACAAAGCCGGACACGACGCCGTTCAGGATGCGGAGCACCAGCAGATGCCAGGCTTCCTGCGCGAAGCCCATCAGGAGCACGATGATCGCCATGCCGAAACCGGAGCGCAGCAGCATGATTTTGCGGCCGTGCCGGTCGGCGAGCGAACCCCAGATTGGCTGAAACAGAAACGATGTGACGAAATTACCCGCGAAAATAATGCCCGCCCAAAAGGTGATGTTGTCCGTTTCCGGATTCATGCCCAATTCCTGCAAATACAGCGACAGAAAGGGGACAACCATCGTCATGCCCGACATGACCAGAAATTGTCCCAACCAGAGTACGGAAAGATTCAGTTTCCAATTCGGCATGGAACGCCGTCATCCTTTCTCGATGTCCAACAGCGGCCGGATCCATTGGGTTTAAGTGCCTATTGCCATTTTTCTATTATAGCCTCTACAAATTCTTAACGTCCAATCAAAACGCTTCTGACAATCCGCCTGTACACTGACGGAAGGCAATACCAATCAACGATCGGAGGCGATTTGGATGAAGCGCAGCAGCAGAAGGCGCAGGTTTCTTGCTCTGCTTCCCGCGGTCGCGATGACCGTGGCGGCAAGCCTGCCTGCAGCGGCCGCAGAGCTGTCCGACCGCGAACAGAGCGCGGTCAAAACAATAACGGTGTTCCATGTCAACGACATGCATTCGCGGGTAGAGGAGACGGCGGATCACATCGGATACGCCAAGCTGTCGGCGATCGTGAAGAAGTACCGCATGGACCACCCGGGTACGCTGCTGCTGGATGCCGGAGATACATTTCACGGCCAGACCATCGCGAATTTGGTTAAAGGCGAGAGCGTCCTGCGCGTGATGAACGAGATCGGATTCGATGCGATGGCCCCCGGAAACCACGATTTCAACTACGGAACCGACCGGCTCGTCGAGCTGGCCGAAGCGGCCGAGTTCCCCGTGCTTAGCGCCAATACGAGAAAAAGTGACGGTACGCGTCTGCTGGAGCCTTATACCATCCGCGAGTTGGAAGGTCTCAGGATCGGCATTTTCGGGTTGACGACTCCGGAGACGGCGTATAAGACGCATCCAAACAATGTCCAAGGGATCGAGTTCGCCGATCCGGTCGCGGAGGCGAAGAAAGTCGTCGCCGAACTGAAAGACAAGACCGATGTAATCATCGCTCTCGCGCACCTGGGCGTCGATTCGTCGAGCACGGATACCAGCATCAAGGTTGCGGAAGCCGTTCCGGAGATCGACGTCATCGTCGACGGCCACAGCCATACGAAGCTGGATTCCGGCATGCGGGTGGGAGACGTGCTGATCGCTCAAACGGGAGAGTACGGCAAGAACATCGGCAAAATCGAGCTAACCGTTCGGGAAGGCATCGTCATGGACAAAAAAGCGAGTCTCCTGTCGCGCGCCGAGGCGGAATCTGTTCAGCCTGACGCCGAAGTGACGGCTATCGTCGACGCGGTGAAGAAGGAGCAGGAGAAAGAGCTGTCGCAGGCGGTCGGATCGACCGGCGTGAGGCTTGACGGCGAACGGGAAACCGTGCGCAAGGGTGAATCCAACCTCGGCAACCTGATCGCGGACGCCATGCTGGAGGAGACCGGAGCCGACATCGCGATCACGAACGGCGGGGGCATACGCGCTTCCATCGAGCCGGGACCGGTGACGAAGGGCCAAATCGTGTCGGTATTGCCGTTCGGGAACTACATTCAAACCAAGAAGGTGAAAGGTTCGGCGATTCTCGAAGCGTTGGAGCTGGGCGTGTCGTCGTACCCGGAACCGCTTGGCGGCTTTCCCCACCTCGGCGGCATGACGGTGAAGTTCGATCCGTCCAGACCGAAGGGCGAGAGAATCGTCGCCGCCCATGTCAGAGGCTTGCCGCTTGAACCGGACCGGGAGTATGTTCTGGCGACCAACGATTTTATGGCGGCCGGCGGCGACCAATACACGATGTGGAAGGACGCTCCGCTGCTGAATGATTACTCGTCGCTTGAGGAATCGGTCATCGCTTATCTGCAGCGTCACGGCACCGTGAGTCCGACCGTCGAGAACCGGATCGAGGTTGTTCCTCCATCCGTTCCCGCTGCCCAACCGGAGCCGCAGCCCGCCGTGTACACGGTTCAACCGGGCGATTATTTGACGAAGATCGCCAAGAAGTATAACACGACTTGGCGCAAAATCTGGGAGCTGAACCCGTCCATCCGCAACCCGAATCTGATTTATCCGGGGCAGCAGCTCATTTTGCCCTCGGAATGACGGGGATAGCGGCGGAATTTCCGCAATGCGTGGCATTTCGCTTCCATCCCTGTTAACATTAGAGAAGATCAATGAGTTGGGGGCGGGAGCATTGACGTATGAGCGTTCGGACTTTTCCAATCTGTATCGTTTTATCGAACAAGCGGTTCGATCCGGCGAACTGCCTTCGGCTGTAGTCGGAATCGGGGACCGGAATGGCATCCTGGATAGGAAAGCGTTCGGAGCCCGGGCGGACGGAACGCCGGTCGGCGAGGACGCCATCTACCCGGTGTTTTCGGTCACGAAGCCGATCGTCGGCCTGGCGGTTATGCGTTTGTGGGAGCGGGGAGTGATTCATCCGGGACAAGCGGTTGCCCAACATCTGCCCGAGTTCGGGGAGAACGGCAAGCAGGGGATCAAAATCTGGCATCTGCTCACGCATACGGCCGGATTGGATCAATCCCCGATCGATCGGTGGTTCGAGGGAGAACTGCCGGACGAAGCGTTGGGTCATTCGGCGCTATATGAAGCGATTGCGTCGACGGCTCCCAAATTCCCGCCAGGCACGGCCGTCGCTTACGACAACGCGGCGTTCACCGTGCTGGCGGAGCTGATTCGCCGCGTAACGGGCCAAGATTGCGAGACGTATCTGCGGGAGCAGATTTTGTCGCCGCTGGGTATGCGGGACACCGGCTTCGAGGTGTCCGCCGAACAGGCGGGGCGGCTCATTTCCGTCCTGGCTCCGGAGGCTTACAAGGCGAGAGAGGAAGCGTATCTGAAGGCGAAGCTGCCGTCCGGCGGACTGTTCAGCACGGCGGGCGATCTGCTGCGGCTGGGCCGGGCGCTGCTGAACGAAGGCCGATACGACGGCGGCTCGATCGTTCATCCCGCGACGCTGAGAGAAATGATCCGGCCGCAGACGGCCGCGATCGATTCCGAACCGGACAAAGCGGTTTTCGGCCTGACATGGCGGCTGCATGTCCACAACCGGGGAATCATCAACCGGGACTTGTACGGACATAACGGAATGGGCGGCTGCATGTTCTGGATATACCCGAAGCAGGGGGTGTCCTTCGTGCTGCTGACGAACTTCATCGGATCGCGGCTCGATAAAGTACATATCCATAACGTGTTCGCATCCTGTTTGAAGGAATAGAGCCGCTTCGTGCCTTCGCCGAACGGTTGCCCTCACGCGGACGGGGCCCGGATCTTGCCGGTCAAGATCCGGGCCCCGTCCGTTTTTCCGGCGGCGGTCAGGCGAACAGCAGCCGGAGTCCGCCAAGCGCCGCTAGCCCCAACACGATCGCCTGGAAATGCTTCTGCGGGATCAGCGGCAGCGTCTTGATGCCGAGCAGTCCGCCGGCCGCGATCGCCGGGATCGTCCAGGCGTTGAACAGCAGCGTCTCCGGCGTGATTAATCCCAGATAAGCGGTGAAGGGCACTTTGACGACGTTGACGATAAAGAAAAACCAGGCGCCCGTGCCTACGAACTCCTGCTTGCGCATACCTTTGGAGAGAAGATATATCGCCATGATGCCCCCTGCGGCATTTCCGACCATCGTGGTGAACCCGGCCAGCAGCCCTAGTATCGCGTGGAATACGCGCGATTGCGTGAACCGGATCTGCAGCTTGCTCTCCAACCAGTCCTTGAACACGTGAATGACGATCAGGGCGAGGACGATCGTTCCGAGCAGCACCGACAATTGGCCGTCTTCGATATAGCCGAGCAAGGCGAAGCCGAGCAGCAGACCGACGGATACCGACGGAATCAGGCTGAACAGGGACTTCCACACGACCGTCCGGCGGTAATAGACGATGGCGATGAGGTCGGCCGCGATCAGCATGGGCGTAACGATGCCCACCGATTCTTTCGCCGGAAAGACGGACGCCATCAGGGCGACGACGAGGATGCCCAGCGTCGGAATTCCGGTTTTGTTGAAGCCGATCAGCACTCCCGCGACGAGGGCCCATATCCATTGGGTGAAGGTAACGTCCATGTGTTTGCTCCTTTCGGCACAACTCTCATTTTATCACGGGAATACGAGAAGAATAGACGATTTTCGGCAAAAAAACCGAATGGTTTTGTTTTCCAGAAGTTGTATGCGGCGTCGTCCATTCGATATAATAGGTAGGATGATTGATAGATTACCGATTCGCAGTTTATCGTCAAGGGGAGAGAAGCCGCCATGCAGTCCAGAGCCGAGCGGAAAGAGGCGGAGAAACGCAAAAAACGAGCCAGGCGCAACAACATGCTGTTTTATACGATCATTTCCGCCGTGCTCGCCGGATGCGCCATCTACTTGGCCGTTCTGGCGTCGGGAGACGACGGGGCGTCCGAACCGTCGGGCGGAACGATCGCGGTCACGCCGAATCCGCCGGCCGTCTCATCGGCGCCGGCTTCGCCGTCGGCTCCCGCGCACGAACCGGAGCCGTCGCCTTCCGCGGCGCATTCCGGGGCCCCCCAAGCGAAAGCCGTTACGATCCATTTCGCCGGCGACGTGATGTTCGGCGCCCGCGTCGGCGACGTGCTCGCGAAGCAGGGCTACGACTATCCCTATCAATCGGTCCGGCGGTATTTGTCGGACGCCGACCTGACGATCGTCAATCTGGAGACGGCCGTTACGGAGGCGGGAGAGGAGCAGGCCAAGCAATATGTTTACCGCAGCTCTCCGCAAGCGCTGCCCGCGCTGAAAAAATCCGGCGTGGACATCGTCAATCTGGCGAACAACCACTCGATGGATTACGGGGTGTCGGGCTTGCTGGATACGTTCCGCCATCTGGACGAGGCCGGGATCGCGTACGTCGGAGCGGGGCGGAACATCGATGAAGCATATGCTCCCCGCATCGTGGAGAAGAACGGCGTCAAGATCGCCGTGCTCGGATTCACGCGCGTATACGAGGAAGCCTGGTGGCAGGCGAGCAGCGAGCCCGGGGTGGCGGGCACGTACGATTACCGCGTCCCGCGGGCGCTCGAAGCGATCCGCCAGGCGAAATCCGAGGCCGATCTGGTCGTGGTGATCGCCCACTGGGGCGTCGAGCGCAAGGAAACGCCGGAGCCTTACCAGACCGCGCTGGCGCGCCGGTACATAGACGAGGGGGCCGACCTCGTCGTCGGCGGTCATCCTCATGTGGTTCAGGGCTTCGAGACGTATAAAGGCAAGTGGATCGCTTACAGTCTCGGCAATTTTATTTTTACGGTGAACCCGAATCCGCTCACCTGGAACTCGATGATATTGCAAGCGGCCTGCACCGTCCAAGGGGACTGCGACCTGACGGCCGTCCCGGTTTCGGCCGCGAAGGTCGGTTTGCCCGAACCGATGGAAGGCGAGGAAGCGAAGCGGCTGCTGGAGCGGCTGTCCGCGCTTTCGCCGAATGCGAAGGTGGATGCCGACGGCAAGGTGCGCGAGGATCGGCCGAAGCCGACGATCGTTCCTCCGCCGCTTCCGACCGCGACGCCGCACGCGACGGCCCCGTCGCCGACGCCCAAGCCGACGCCTTCGCCTTCGGTCAAACCGTCCCAAGCGGCGAAGCCGTCGCCGAAACCTTCGGCGGCGCCGTCGACGACGGTTGTCCCGTCCGGCGCCGAATCGCCGGCGGCATCGTCCTCGGCGCCTTCCAAACCGCCGGGCAGCCGAAATTGAACCCGGGACGAGAAGGAATCGTCCGTTAAAGTAGAGGTGGAACACCCCTTGTCGGAGCGTAATTTCGACTATTTAAAGAACTGGGCGCCCGGCAACGACTGCCGCGAGCTGCTCAACGAGCTGATGAGCGCCTACGGCAACGATGTGTGGAACTATGTGTTCTCCTTGACTCGTAATCCGCACCAGACAGACGATATCGTGCAGGACGTCTTCCTGAAAATTTACCGCAAATTGGGGTCGTTCCGGGGGGACAGCTCCATCAAGACGTGGATTTTCAAAATTGCCCGCAACACGGTATACGATTACAACCGTTCCGCTTTTTTACGCAAAGTGATGCTGATCGGGTTCGTGACGGAGAGCGAGTCCTGCGTGTCGGCCGAGCAGGAAGTGATGCGCAGGCAGGCGTCGGAAGAGGTTTGGGAGCAGGTCATGAAGCTGCCCGTCAAGCACCGGGAGGCTTTGGTGCTGTTCGCGCATCACCAGATGTCGTTGCAGGAAATCGCGGATCTGCTCGGCGTGCAGGTGGGCACGGTCAAATCCAGGCTGTACCACGCCCGGCAAAAGCTGAGCAAGTGGAAAGAGGAGCGCCAACAGGATGAAAACGACTAAACCAGACGACTTCGATCAAGAGCTGAACCGTATCATGAGCGCCACGTCTCCGGCGGGAAGCAATCCGTTCGGCGACAGGGGACTGAGGGAACGCATTTTGCGGCGGATCGACGAAGGCGACACCGAGGCGGTTCGCCGCGGACTTCCGTTCGCGAGGTGGGCGGGCTTTTTTGCGGCCGCCGCGGCTTGTTTGCTGGGCGGGACTCTTGTATGGCAAGCGGGCTGGCTCGGCTCGGAACCCGATTCATCCCTGAAATCGGCGGCCTCGGCTCCGACGGCGGGCGAGGACGGAATCATTCCTTTTGCCGCGGCAACGACGGACGCTTCCGGCGATCCTTCGCCCAGCGCGCTTTTGCTCGGGCTGAAGCAGGAAAGCGACAGCAACGTATCGTACCGCACGCTCCTGCTCGTGTCCGACGGACGGGGAGAGATCGGCGTCAAGGCGCAGCGGGACGGCATCGTCGCGCCGTACGGCATGGATTTTTGGGAACTGAAGGAAACGGCCCCCGTGCCGGCGGCGGGCGCAAATGGCGAAGTTACGGTGATCGACGCGACTCCCATCACCGGTTCGGCCGCCGCCAAGACCAAGAAACCGGCCGTATTCGCGCTGTCTTCGGAGGTGAAGCGGTACGAGGAAGAGCTTTTATTCGTCGGGAACCGGTTCGCTTCGCTGCAGATCGAGATCGAGACGGCGGAGAACGGCATCGAGTCGAGAACGGAGCAGGTACGCGTCAGCGATTTCGCCCGGCTTCAGAATACGGGCGAGCAGCAGAAGCTGCCGGTGGCGAAGCCGGACAGCCGGTACATGACGCCGCTGCAAGTGACCGACTTCGTCAAACAGACCGTTACGGCGGCTTCGGAGCTGGTGCCGGGCTGGGCGACGGGAGAGACGGGCCATACGTACGACTGGGGCGTCATCCGGAATCCCGGGAGATGGACGGCCCGGCTGGCCGAGCCGGTGGCCGCCGCCAACAACACACCGGGCATCAGCTACCGTTGGGTGGGAGACAACTGGGAAATGCCGGAGGCGATCGTCTCCCACGACCGGTTGTGCTGCAACTGGAATTCGATTACGGCGATGTATCCCAAGGCGTTCGACGCGGTGAGCTCCCCGGCGGGAGATTGGGTCGCCCTGCTTATGCCGGACCGGCTCGTGGCGCATGCCGTCCGGGGCGGCGTTCCGGAGCGCCAGCCGCTGTTCGAGATGCCGCTGGCGGAGGGCGAACGCACGGTTATGGCCCAATGGGCGACAGGCTCGTACGTCGAGAAGTGGAGCAAAGAACTCGGTCAATCGAAATGATTAAACGGCAAGAGACATCATACGTGGAAGGACGGAATCAAGGTGAGCCGCAACGCGAGCTTGAACGATGTGCGCAACATTTATTGCGTGGGGCGCAATTACGCCCAACATGCCGCCGAATTGGGCAATGCGGTGCCTCAGTCACCGATGTTTTTCTCCAAGCCGACGCATTCGCTGGTGCCGGCCGACGGACGGACCATTTGGCTTCCGGGCGGGCGCGGCGATATTCATCACGAATTGGAATGGGTCGCGTACATCGGCGGCGAGCATACGCCCGGGGGAGATCCGGCCGGCGCCGTGACCGCGTTCGCGCTCGGGCTGGATCTGACGCTGCGCGATGTGCAGGACGGATTGAAAGCCAAGGGACATCCTTGGCTGGCGGCCAAAGGGTTCAGGCATTCCGCGCCGATTACTCCGTTTGTTCCGATGACGGACGCGGTGTGGGCCGATTTGGCGGACAAGCCGTTCGCGCTGCTGAAGAACGGCTCGCTCGTGCAGGAAGGACGGCTCAGCGGCATGATCTTCGGCCTGCAGCGGCTTCTCGACGACTGCGCCGAACAGTTCGGCCTGTCGGCGGGGGATCTGCTGTTTACCGGAACGCCGCACGGCGTCGGCAAGGTGGAGGACGGCGACCGGCTGGAGCTGCTCTGGGACGGACGGAGCCTGGGATCCTGCGAGCTTCGTCTGATCTAATCATTTCAGGACAGTCGTGCGCGACAGCGGGGTGACAGGTTCGCCCCGCTCTTTTTGCTGGCGCCGGAAGGAGTGCGACGGGTACATGTTATGGTTAAAATTAGGCGCCGGTTTCATCGGCAGCTCCGTCATTGCGGGAGTGGCTTACCGGAAACATTCGCTCTCGGCAGAAGGCGCCGCCGCGGCCGTCGTGATCGGCACCGCGTTGACCGCCGCTCAGGAAGCGGCTTGGTTCCTGACGATGATCGCCTTCTTCGTGTCGTCGTCCGTATGGTCCCGGCTCGGCAAGAAGAGCAAACAGGCGGCCGCGCAAGGCTACGAGAAAGGAGACCGCCGGGACGCGGGGCAAGTGTTCGCGAACGGAGGATTGGCGACGGCGATCGCGCTCGCGGCCGCTTTCATGCCCGAAGCATGGGCGGAAGGGTGGAGCTGGGCGTTCGCGGGGGCCATGGCTGCGGTCACGGCGGATACATGGGCGACGGAGATCGGCGGCTGGAGCCGCAGCCAACCGCGCTCCATCGTCACGGGCAGACGGGTGGAGCCCGGAACGTCCGGCGGCGTAACGCCGTTGGGGCTGGCGGCGGCGGCTTCCGGAGCTATCTTCATCGGCCTGGTTTTCGGAGGGCTGCAGTGGGCGTTCGGCGGGCAAGCGGCGGATCTCGTTCTCGCGCTGGCGGCAGGACTGATCGGCGGCGTCGCCGGTTCCCTGGCCGATTCCTGGGTCGGGGCGGTATGGCAGCGCATGAACCGCTGCGGCGTTTGCGGCTGCGATGTGGAAGCATTATCGCATTGCGGCCGGCCGACCCGCTATGTAAGGGGCGCGAGGTATATGAACAACGACGCGGTGAACGCTATTTGTTCGGCCGTCGGAGCGTTGACTGGGGCCATTGCCGCTTGGGCGGCGGCGGTTATTAGCGGGTAAACGGCCCGATTTTCGGCTCGGCGTGAGGCTCGCGGCGACCGGGATGCCAATCTTGCCGGCGTAGGCTTCCGCAAGGAAAACGAAACAGCAAGCGCAACCGGCAAGGTAACCGGCAAGCGGCTGCAAGGCGGCTCCTGCGGAGGAACTGTCGACAAGGTGAAACCGGACGGCATTTCGCTCGTATATCATTCCATAACCCGGCATTCCCGAATCCGACAGGAGGGATACTACGATGTTAGATAAACTGTTGAAGAAAGCGATGTACAAATTGACCGGCAAAAGTTCCCGCTACGGCCACGGCTACCACGGACACAACCCGTTGAACAAAGGCTTCAAGCGCAGCAGCTCCAGCAGCCAATACGGCCACGGCTATCACCCACACAGCAATTACGGCCACTCGTATTACAAGGGCAAGAAATATTCAAGCAGCTAATCCGATGGTTTAATGAAAGGCGACCGTCTCCCGATAATCTGCCGGGGAGAGGTCGCCGATTTTTTTGCGTGGACGTCTCCCTCCACCTAGATTAAGGGTAACGGATGGGGCTGAAGTGTCCAAGTGGATTAGGGGGCTATATCGTTTTGTATCGTTAACGGGCTCGGCGAGCATGGGAGGCAGACAGCCCCGGCACCGGGCACATCTTCAGGGCGGTCCTGACACGCCCCACCTCGCCACCTGCGTCTTCAACGGCTATGCCTCACCGGTTATGCCCCGCCGCCTGCGCACCGCCTCCCGTGCCCCGCCGCCGCTTTGCTCCGCCCCGAAGCCGTTGCGGGTGCCCATCTAAGATTGGCTGGAAACACCGCAGGAGCTTGCCAGCAGGGCCGCCTGCCAATCTTCCTCCAGCGCCGGCCACGATTCGTAGGCGCGTTCCGATTGAAGCAGCCGCTTCAGCAACCGGCGCGTCTGCGGCAGCAGCTCCAGTTCCCGTTCCCAGCCGGGATCGGGAGATTCGCCTGCAGGCGGCTCGTCCCCCGGGGCGCCCGGGTAGGAGCTGTACAGCAAAAACAGCAACAGATGCCCGAGCGCATACCAGTCCGCCCGGGGCGCACATTCGCGGCGCAGCCGCTTCTCCTCCGGAACATCCGTGTCCGCTCCCGCCTTCTCCGGTTCGCTGCCGATGATTCTCGCCAACCCGAAGTCGATCAGATGCGCCCGGCCGTACCGGAACGCCGAACCTGCGCCTGCCGCGTCGCCGTCCCCGGGCGGGACCAGAACCAGGTTCGGCGGCCGCACGTCCCGGTGCACGTAGCCGCGGCTATGCAGCTCCTTGACGAGCAGGGCGACATCCCAGGCGAAGGCGAGCGCTTCGGCTTCCGTAAACCTAACGGCGTCCTCGATCAGCAGCGACTCGAGCGTCGGCCCGGCCTTGCGCTCCATGGCGATCCACCAGCGGCCCCGCTCGCGGAACAGGCCCAGCAGGCGGGGCACCCGTTCGTGGCGGCACGCCCGCAGCGCCTCCGCTTCGGCGGGCAGGCTGGACGGGGGGCGCCTACGCCATCGCCTGCTGAGCCGGTCCGTCTTCAGCACGCAGAGCGTGCCGTCGCCGATATCGCGCGCGAGATAGGAGAGGCCGTAGCTGCCCATACCGAGCGGCTCGACCAGCTCGTAGCGTCCGGCCAGCCGCGTGCCGGGCGGCAGCGGACGGTCCAGCAGGGAAGCGAGCAGCCGGGCGAACCGGTTGCCCTTACGGCCGCGCATCGGCGGAAGGACGGTCCAGGCGGCTCGAGATGACGAGCAAATCGCCGGATGCCGACTCCACGACGCCGGATTCGCCGAGCAGCTCGTTGCTGACGCCAAGCGTGCTGCCGACGGGCAAGGTCGCGTCGTTCAGGGGATAGCGGAACCCCGTCAGCGTAATTCCCCGCACCTCTCCGGCCAGAGGCAGCAGAGATACGTAATGATAAGGCCCTTTGCGGACAAGCGTCCGTTCCCCGCCTCGCGCCAGCCGGATCTCGTTGCGGGCGTCGACGATGCGGCAGGGGATGCCGGCCTCGGAAGCTTTGCGCAGCAGTTGGACGTTCGCCAGCGTATGGTCGAAGCGGGTGCCGGTTGCGCCCACGACCACAATCTCGGCAGGGCGCTCGGCGATAGCCCAATCGAGCGCCAGCTCAAGATCGGTCTTGTCCTTGTCCACCGCATCGCAGTCCGCGTACGAGGCGCTGTTCTCGCGGATGAGCGCGGCCTCCTCCGCCGTCACCGAATCGAAATCCCCGATCGACAGCTCCGGGCGATAACCGTTGCTGACCAGAAACCAGGCTCCGCGGTCGGCGCCGACGAGCCGGTCGTCCCGGACAAGCTCCTCCAGCGCCCAGGCTTCCAGATCGCCGCCGCCGAAAATCCAGATTCGCTGCGGCATTACTTCGTCAATTCCTCCAACTGGTTCAGCACGTCTTCAAATACGCTCATAGCATCCCGGATCGGCTGCGGGGTGGACATGTCGACGCCCGCTTTTTTCAGGATGTTGATGGAATAATCGTTGCCGCCGCTTTTCAGGAAGCCCAGATAACGGTTCACGGCCGGATCGCCTTCGTCCAGAATTTGTTTGGCGAAGCTGGTGGCAGCGGAAAAGCCCGTCGCATATTTATAGACATAGAAGCTCGTATAGAAGTGAGGAATACGCGCCCACTCCATCTCGATGTCCTGATCGACGGTCATGACGTCGCCGTAATACTTCTTGTTCAGGTCGTAATAGATGGCGCTCAGCGACTGCGGCGTCAGCGATTCTCCCGCTTCCGCCTTGTCGTGGATGATCTTCTCGAACTCCGCGAACATCGTCTGGCGGAAGACGGTGGTGCGGAACTGGTCGGCATAATAGGTCAGCAGATACAGCTTCTGCTTCGGATCGTCCGACCGTTTCAGCAGATAGTCCATCAGCAGCGCTTCGTTCAGCGTGGACGCGACCTCGGCGAGGAAAATCGTATACTGCGCGTACCGGTACTCCTGATTCGCGTCGGACAAGTACGAATGCATCGCATGTCCCATCTCGTGAGCGAGCGTGAACATGCTGTTCAGGTTGTCCTTGTGATTGAGCAGGACGTACGGATGCGTTCCGTAGGCGCCCCAGCTATACGCGCCGCTTCGTTTTCCTTCGTTCTCGTAAATATCGATCCAGCCGCTTTCGAAGCTGTCGCGCAGAACCGACAAATATTCCTCGCCCAGCGGCTGCAGGCTGTCGAAAACCGTCTTCTTCGCTTCGTCGAACGTAATTTTCATGTCGTACTGCTCGACGAGGGGCACGAACAGATCGTACATGTGCAGCTCGTCAAGCTTCAGCAGCTTTTTGCGAAGCGCCATGTACCGGTGCATCAGCGGCAGATGCTCGTGAATCGTGTCGATCAGATTCGTGTACACAGTCAGCGGAATATGGTCTCCGAACAGCGACATCTCCAGAGCAGACGGATATTTGCGGGCTTTGGCGTAAAACAGGTTTTTGTTGATGTTGGCGGCCAGCGTGGAGGCGAGCGTGTTTTTCAGCTTGCCGTATGTCGCGTACATCGCTTCGAACGCCGACCGGCGGACGTTGCGGTCGCGGCTTTCCAGGAACTGTATGTATCGGCCGTGCGTCAATTCGACTTCTTCGCCCTGTTCGTTTTTGATCTTCGGAAATTTCATGTCCGCGTTGTTGATCATGCCGAAGATCGTGCCGGGTGCCTGGGCGATGTTGCCGGCCTGGGCCAGCAGCGCTTCCTCGGTTTTCGAGAGCACATGCGGCTTGGTGCGGAGCATCTCTTCAAGCGTGCGCTTGTAGAACGACAGCTCGGGATCGGCAATCAGCTTGCGCAGTTCGTCCTCGCTGAGCGCCAAGATCTCCGGAGTAATAAAGGAGAGCGATTCGTTCACTTCGACGCTGAGTTTTTTGGCTTTGTCGCTTAACGCCTGATACGTCGGATCGGCCATGTCCTCGTGATGCTTCATGTTGGCGTACACGTAAAGGCGTTCCGCATGCAGCGAGATTTCATCCTCCAGCGCGAACACGGCTTTGATCGAAGCGGCGTTGTTCAGCTTGCCGTGATACGCCGGCAGCTTGGTCAGCAATTTCTTGACTTCCTCGTACTCCTTGTCCCAAGCGGCGGAGTCGGGAAACAAATCCTCCAGTCTCCAGCGGTACTCTTGCGGCACTTCGGACCGTTTGACAACCTGATTCATGGTATCCCTCCTGGGGCGGGTATTGGACGGCAGCTCGCGCGCCGAAGCCGCGGCAGCGGTCCCGGCGACTAGCGAACCGGTCAGCAACAGGGTTAATGCAATCGAAAAACGTCGGTTGTACAATCCGCGGTGACCTCCTTGCCGGACGGCGCCTAGATTTTACTAGGATGATCCGGCCGGGGAAAGCCTATGCGGTCAGCAGCCAGACGATCATGATCGCGAATGAACCCGACACCGCTGCGACGGCGGCCAGCGCGAGGAAACGCCGAAGCCGCTGCGGGATTTCCTCCCGCTTCAGCAGCACGACTCCCGCGAAAGCGAGCGCGCACAAGATGCAGATCGCGATCAGAGAAGAATGGGCCAAGGCGATCACCTCGGCTTTATTATAGTCGATTCCGCACCGCGTGCCTAGCGGACGCCGGCTCGGCCGGCTTGTTAGAGCGTATGAGCGCGGCGGGCCGGCAAGAACGAAAAAACCGCACTTCGCTTATTCGCGAAGTGCGGTCGGTCCTGCCATTCGATTAACGGTTGCGCTCGGACGCCGCGGCCGATTCGGCATTGACCGCTTGCGCCAGCTTTTGCTGCTGCGCTTTGGTTTTTTGCTGCTTGCGGAGATAACCGGCGAGCACAACGCCGATGACCACAATGGCGATGAAGCTGTAGTGAACGACGCCGTTTTCGAACAGGTCGTGAATGAGCGGCTCTTCCACGATCATCTTGGCGGCCGTATACGCCAGAATGGCGCCGCCGAGGTAGAGGATAACCGGGAACCGTTCGATCAGCCTGATCACCAGCGTGCTGCCCCAGACGACAATCGGAATGCTGATCAGCAAGCCGATGATAACCAGCCACGGATCGCCGTGAGCGGCGCCGCCGATGGCCAGCACGTTGTCGAGGCCCATGGCCGCGTCCGCGACGACAATCGTCCAGAGGGCGGCCCAGAAGCTCGCTTGGGCTTTGATCTCGTGCTCCTTCTCGTCGGCCAGCAGCTTATACGCGATCCATACGAGCACGATGCCGCCGATGCCGCGAAGCCCGGGGATCATCAGCAGCCAAGCGACGGCCAGGGTGGCGGCGATCCGGATCGCGATCGCCCCCGCGGTTCCCCAAAAGATGACTTTTTTCTGCTGATTCTTCGGCACGTTACGGGCGGCCAAACCGATGACCACCGCATTGTCTCCTGCCAGGACGAGGTCGATCATAATGATGGAGAACAATGCCGCAAACCATTCTGCGCTAAACAATTCCATGATTTCTTCACGCTCCTCGTTCGCTTTTAGAATGCGGAATCCAACGCGATTCCATGCCGCCTAATGTTTCCGCCGGCCGAATCGGCGGAAAAGGCGAAAACCTGATACCCGGAGGCATCGAAAAAGCCTCCGCGCATGGGCGAAGGCTCGATTTTCTGTCTGTGCGCACAGAAAAAGACCTTCACCAATCGATGCGGTAAAGGTCTTGCTAACAACACGATGGTTGCCAATAAAGCCGGGGTGGTTCGCACCCGAACTGACGACTTTACTGTAACAGCTACTCCCCTTTAGGATCAAGCTATGCGTTTGCCCCTATTATAAGAACGAAACTTTGTCCAGGTCAAGCGTTTTTTCGGATAAACAGGCTAACAGGGGCAAAAAATTCGTCACACTTGGCGGATCGCTTCGAGAATTTGCAGCCGTTCCTGTTCGTCTCCCTCAAAAGTTTCCTTGCGGAAGCGCTGTTCGGCCCAATTGAGCAAGGCGGGACGGCTCCGAAATTCATGCGTTTCCTCGCCCCATTGGTCCGAGATTTCCCGGGCGATCAGCTTGCTGCCTTGAACTTCGATCGTCAGCATATTCCACTTGTCGCGTTTGTATATCATATGCTTCTTGTGATTCGGTTGAGCCATGTTCATCGCCTTCCTGCCGAAAATAGTCGGATGTCGCCGCTTGAATAGCATCATACCGAAAATGCATGCGCAAGGCAACGGCCGCGTTTAAAGCCATTGGTTCGGACGGCAGAAGCCGAACAAAATGTCAGGCTTGCCGGGGGAGCGCGGCGGTGGTAAAATCAGGAACAATTCCGAGCCCGGAAGGCAGCCGTTCCCGGAGGGGAGCGGCTGGAGACGAGTCGAGCAGAGAAGAGGAGAGATGGGGAATGGAAAACAAGGAACGAGTCCTCCGGCCGTAACGGCGACACGTTCGATGAGCGCTTCCACCGCGAGGCCATAACCGAGATGTACCGGCTGCTGACGCCGGGCGGAGAAATCCGGGTATACCCGACGGTCACGCTGCGCTGGGAGCCGTACCCGCTTCTGGATCCGGTCCTGGAGCCGATACGCGAAGCGGGAGCCATTGTCGACATGAGGCAAGGGCGATTGCCCTTCATGCCGAAGCCATCCCCCATTCTGGTCGTTCGGAAGCCGGATTAAAGCGGACGGGACGGACGGCAATTCATCGCGCGCAAGACGCTGTTTCCCCCTTTCGGCGGAAGCCGAATGGGGTTTTTTATGGCCGCGCCCGGCGAAAAATACGCCCGTTCGAACGCATACCGGCGAAGCGGGGACGGCAATCTAACTACTGCATACACAAGTCACCGGCACGGAGGTTGTTCGCATGAAGGGCAATATCGATAAATATATCGGGGCCCGGATCGTTTTATCCCTGCTGCTGGCCTTGACGCTGTTCCCGTCCCTGGCGGCGGCCGGACCGGAAACCGGAAGCCAGACCCGTAAAGTCGCCGCGATCGTGATCGACGATTTGGGCAACGGCATGACGGGAACCGAGAAGCTCTGGGAGCTCGATTATCCGATCACGGTGGCGGTTATGCCTTTTCTGCGAACGACGAAGCTGGATGCGGAGGAGGCGCACCGGAGGGGGTACGATGTGCTTGTCCACATGCCGATGGAGCCGAAGCGAGGCAATCCGTCCTGGCTCGGGCCCGGTGCCATCACGACGGATTTGTCGGACGAGGAAATCCGCAAGCGCGTCGAGAGAGCCATAGACGACGTTCCCCACGCGGTCGGAATGAACAATCATATGGGATCGAAAGCGACGGCCGACGAGCGGGTCATGCGGGTCGTGCTGGAGACGTGCAAAGCGCGGGGATTGTTTTTCCTCGACAGCCGCACCAATTACCAAAGCGTCGTGCCGAAGGTGGGCGAGGAGGTCGGCGTGCCGGTGCTGCGCAATGTCCTGTTTCTGGACGACTCCAACAGCCTGGGAGCGATCCGCAAGCAAGTCCGCAAAATGGCGAAAACCCCGGGAACTCCTCACATGATCGCGATCGGCCATGTCGGCGACACCGGCCTTCATACGACCTCCGTTCTGCGCGAAGCGCGCTCGCTGATCGGCGAGGACTGGACGTTCGTGAAAATCAGCTCGCTGGTCCAACGCGAATCGGGACCGCTCGGCGCGATGCCGTATTAACCTACGGGCTTGCGTGCCGGCGCGACAGAGCCGGGACCAGGTGCAGCACCAGAAAACCCAGCCCCGCCAACAGGGCGAATGCCGCAGAGGCGTAATAGACTGCCCCCATGCCCGCCCATTGCGCGACCTGGCCCCCGATCAGTCCGGCCCCGAGTCCGGCGAGACCCGACCAGACAACGGTATACACCGCCTGGCCGGTCGCGCGGTATTCGTCGGGCACGATCGTTTGCAGATAACGCATGGCCGTCAGCATGAAGATGCCGTAAGAAAGGCTGTGCATCGCCTGCAGGACGATGATCGCCGCCGGGCTGGATACATATCCCGTAAGCATAAACCGGATCGTGTACACGAAAGCGGAGATCGCGAGAAGCGGCAGCTCCTTGAAGCGGTCCCCGTATCTCGCCAGCAGGAAAAACACCGGAATCTCGCTGGTGGCGCTGATCATCCAGGCCAAGCCGACCCAAGTCTCCGAAGCGCCCAGCTCGCGCATATGCAAGGCCAGAAACGCGTCGTTCATCCGGTGCGACAGCGAGATCAGCAGCACCATAAACAGAAAGGACAAGGCAGCCCGGGAGCCGACGATGCGAAGGGCCCCGCGGAATTCCATCTTTTTATCCATCCCCTGACGCTCGGGCAGCGAGAACGCCAGAGCCAGCGCGACCGACAGGCTGCAAAACGTAAAGATCAGCGTCTTGTCGATGCCGACAAGCTTCATCGCCTGGCCGCAGACAAGCGCCGACACCGCGAACCCGATCGATCCCCATACCCGGTAGGAAGGGTAGGAAGGCTTGCCTCCCGTGCGTTGAACCGTAAGCAGGATCAAGCTGTCGTTCAGCGGGTTGACGGACGTCTGAAAGAAATAAAAGCCGATCATCGCCGCCACCAGCGGCCAGAACGAATCAATGCCCGTCAGCGCGGCGATCAGCGACAGTTGTCCGGCGAACAGCACGATCATGATTTTCCGGACCGTCTGCAGCTTGTCGCTGAGAATGCCCCAGAACAGGCTGGAGGCGATCGAAATAAACGGTCCGGACGCGTACAGGAGGCCGAGCTGCGCTTCGGTGAATCCTTTATCGCTGAAATACAGCGGGAAATAAGTGACGATCAGGCCCATGGACGTATAGTAGAAAAACGTGAATGTACGGATCACAACTGCATTCCCCTCGCGCCTGGCAGGCGGTTTTGGTTTTGATTTCTCGCGCCCAGGTAGAGCGCCAAATAGACGGTGCACAGCTCCGCAACCACGCCGCCGGATTGGGCAAGCGCGGCGATCGCGCCGTTCCAGCCGGGCGCCAGGGAGACGAACACCGCCAGCGTCAGGACGGTTGCCGTCAGATTGGCGAGCTGGGACCGCAGCATGACTTTGGTCTGCCCTTGCAGCATCAGCAGGCCGTTGCCGATATCGAGCCACGGGAAAGCCAGCGTCATGAGCATAAACACGCGCAGGGTGCGCAGGCTTTCGTTAAGCAGATTGCCGCTGATGCCGAGCACATGCTGCATGATCCAGGGCCCGACGGACGTATACGCCATGACGCCGAGCAGCAGGGCGGGCATAAACCCGAACAGGAGGGCGAATCTGCGCACGGCCGCCGCGTCCTTGCGGTAAAAATTCAGCACGATCTGGTGCAGATACGAGAAGAAACTCATCACAAGCTGCGTCAAGCTGCCCGCGACGCCGAACGAAGCGAGCGACACCGCCAGGTTGTCGGTGTACCCCATCATTTTGGAGATGACGGGACCGATCCAGACCGCCACGAAGGAGGACAGCAGCAGCGGACGGTAGAACGAAAAAATGTCGCGAGGCCGGCTGACGGCGTGATCTTCCCGCACATCCGGCATGCGCCGGTACAGCCGGTGTCCCTCACCGAAGCTGAGGGCCGCTTCGATCGCCATGCCGACGGAGAAGATGACGGCCCCGACCCAAGCTCCTTTTACGCCGTAGATTTGGGTGAACCAGAGAGACAGGACGTACATGCCGGCCAGCCGGATAATCATGCCGATCGTCAGCCACTTCGTCCGCATGTTGCTGATGATGATGCCGTGATACAGGCAGCGGATGCCGGAAAAAATGCTGACGAACATTAACACGCGGTAGGCTGCCAGAACGGCCGGCAGCAAATGCTCGTCGGCGCCGAACAGCGAGCGGAATATCCATTCTCCCGCCGGCGTATATGAAATGACAAGTCCGTAGATAAATATACTGCCCAGCACGGTCCAGGCGACCGCCGACATGGCCCGGAACGACCGGCGGTCGCGGACGAGCGCCGAACAGGTCTGCCTCAGCAGGACGGCGGGCCGCTCCGTAAAGCCGAGCATGCTCATCGCGATCGTATAAGCGGCGATTACGGCTTCCGGGTGAAGCGAGCGCGCCAATGTCCCGTTAATAATGACATGCGAGATCGTAACGAGGCTTGCGGACAAGCCCAGAGGCAGAAAAAAAACAAGCAGTTGCCGTAACGTTACGCGTCTGTCGTCAATCGTCTGCATTTTTTTCTTGGCCCTCCCGTTTCCATCCGATCGTTTGGCGACCGTTCCGCTCCTTGTTCCGCGTACGGTTCCATATGCATAAGATGACGGCGGAATCTCCCGGCCGATTCAACCAGTATACCACGAATGATGCGCGTTTTGCGGTTCTCGTGGTAAAATAAAAGAATGGCGATTGGGAGGAGGAACACGGTTGGCTGCGATATCGTTCGTGGAGGATGCCCGGCTCGGAATCCCGCTGCCGGCGTTGCAGGGCAACTGGGACGACATTCCGATCGAAGAGAGAATCCGGGCGCTTGCGGAATGGGAACAGATCCGGGGACGCATCCCCGATCAAATTATCCGGTTGGAGCGCCAAATCATAGAAAAGCAGACGCGTATGGACCAGGAGGAAGATTTCCGGCTCTGCTGCGAGCTGAATGCCGACATCGCGGAGCTGGCGAGCCGGATTACCGATCTGCATCTGTGGTACCGGACGCAGCAGGATCTGGCGACGGACGGCGAAGCCCGCGCGCCGGAAGACGGCAAACGGCACGGGTAAAAACCGATATGTTCCGTCGGCGCGGGATATAGGCTATAATGAACGGGGTGGATCATGTGAACGCACAGCGGAGCGAGCGGGCGCCGGCAGGGCCCTTGTCGCTGATGTATCGGGTATACCGCCAGGTTCTCCCCGGCGTCAGGGAGGCGCTGGACGTGTGGAAGCGGCGCGCCGGGTCCATCCCCGATCCGGAGCTGAGAACCCAGGCTCTTGCCAGCATCGCCGGCAAAGAGTTTCATTGCCAGGGCGGAGCCGTGTTCGCCGCGCTCCATCCCGCGGCGGCGAACGTGCTGATCCCGCTCATTGTCGCGCTTCAGACGATCAGCGATTATCTGGACAATCTGTGCGACAGGAGCACGTCGCTCGATCCCGACGACTTCCGGCTGCTGCATCGGTCGATGCTGGATGCGGTCGACCCCGACGCGGAACCGGCGGACTATTACGCCTTGCGCCGGGAGCGGGACGACGGCGGGTATTTGGACGAACTCGTCCGGACTTGTCAGAACTGCGTGAGGCGGCTGCCTTCTTACGGGCTTGTCCGGTCCGAGGTGGACAGGCTCGTGGGGCTTTACGGAGATCTGCAGGTCTACAAGCATATTCGCAAGGATCTGCGGGAGACGGCTCTGCTCGATTGGTGGGAGCGCCATCGCGACGGATATCCGGACATCAAATGGAACGAATTCGCGGCGGCGGCAGGCTCCACATTGGCCATGTTTTATCTGTTTACGGCCGCCGCCGATCCCGGCCTTCGGCCCGAACGGGTCGCGGCTATCCGGCAGGCTTATTTCCCGTACGTATGCGGCCTGCACATTCTGCTCGATTATTTGATCGATCAGGAGGAAGACCGGCTGGGCGGCGATCTCAACTTCTGCAGCTATTACAGCGGGCGGGAGGAGACGGCCGAACGGATCGCGCTTGTTGCGGAACGGGCCCGGGAAGCCGTGGCCGCGTTGCCGGAGAGGCGGTTTCACCGGATGATCATCGAAGGCTTGCTGGCGTTGTATTTGTCCGACCCGAAAGTATCGGGGCAACAAGACGTTCGGCACATCCGGCGCCGTCTGATGCGCCGAAGTCCCTGGATGCGGCTGTTTTTCTGGGGCAACAGCGTCTACATACGCGCCCGCAGCTTGCGCCAGCCGCTGCGGCGCGAACGCGCGCAGACGGAATGACGGGACGGGCCAAGGGCCGGCGGGACCGGCGCAACGATTAACGATACCATTTCTTCAACTTTTCCATAAGAGCAGGAGGATGCTTATGTCTCAAGTCAAATCCATTGCCGTATTAACCAGCGGGGGCGATTCCCAGGGCATGAACGCCGCCGTGCGTTCTGTCGTGCGCAGCGCGTTGTTCCACGGCCTGCAAGTGTACGGAATTCAGCGCGGCTATCTGGGGCTGATCAACGAAGATATCCGCCCGATGGACCTCCGCAGCGTAGGCGACATTATCCAGCGCGGCGGCACGATCCTGCAGACGGCCCGCTGCAAGGAATTTTTGACGCCCGAAGGCCAACAGCGCGGGGCGGACATCCTTCGCAAGCACGGCATCGATGGACTGGTCGTGATCGGCGGCGACGGTTCTTACCAGGGCGCCAACAAGCTGAGCAAGCTCGGCATCAAAACGATGGCGCTGCCGGGTACGATCGACAACGACATCGCGTATACGGATTTTACGATCGGCTTCGACACCGCGGTGAGCATCGTCGTGGACGCGATCAACAAACTGCGGGACACGATGACGTCGCATGAGCGTTCGTCGGTCGTTGAGGTTATGGGCCGCCATTGCGGCGATATCGCGCTCTACGCCGGCCTGGCCAGCGGGGCGGAATCGATCCTCGTGCCCGAAGTGCCCGTTGATCTGGTGAGCGTAGCCAACCGCATGAAGGAGAACTTCACCAACGGCAAGCGGCACAGCATCATCGTCGTGGCCGAAGGCGTCGGCAGCGGACATGACATCGCCAACAAGCTGTTCGAGATGAACGGCATCGAGTCCCGCGTCACGGTGCTCGGCCATATCCAGCGCGGCGGCACGCCGACGCACAACGACCGGGTGCTGGCCAGCCGTCTGGGAGACTTTGCGGTCCGCAAGCTGATCGAAGGCGAATCCGGCAAAGCTTGCGGCATCATTAAGGGCGAGCTGGTCGCGACCGATATCGATATCGTCGTCAACAGCAAAAAACCGTTTAACATGGAGCTGTACGAGCTGGCGGCGCGCCTGTCGCAATAAGGCGGACGCGAACGTGGTCCGGGGTAGTCGACCCCGGGCTTTTTTTTAATTCGCGGAAGGTTCGAAGACAAGAAACCCGGAGATCCCTTGCCTGTTGACCAGGGGAATCTCCGGGTTTTTGCGCGTGCGGCTCAGTAGCCGGCTTCGAAGGACACGACGTTGCGGAGCGGCCGGCCGCCGGCGAGCCGTTCGAGGTTATCGCGGAACAGCGCCAGCGCCCGATCGTGATAATGCGGCGTCGAACCGGCGATATGCGGCGTCACGACGACGTTGGGCATGCGCCACAGCGGCGACTCCGGAGGAAGCGGCTCGCGTTCGAAGACGTCGAGTCCAGCCCCGGCGATCGTGCCGTCCCGAAGCGCGGCGATCAGGTCGCTCTCGCGGACGACGCTCCCTCGGGCCAGGTTCACGAGGAACGCGCCCGGTTTCATCCGGCGCAGCTCCTCGCTCCCGATCAGGCCGTTGGTTTCGGGCGTCAGGGGCAGCGCGACGACGACGAAGTCGCTGGCCGCCAGCAGCTCATGCAGTCCCTGCCTGCCGGTGTACAGCCGGTCGGCTTCGGGAACGGGGCTGCCGCTGCGGTTGTAGGCGAGCACGGTCATGTCGAACGCGCGGGCTTTCCGGGCAACGGCGCGCCCGATCTCGCCCGCGCCGACGATGCCGACCGCGCAGCCGTGAAGCTCGCCGACCTCCAGCCGGTGATTCCAGGACGCTTGCGCCTGCAGCCGGGCCAGCTCCGGTCCGCGCCGCACCCAGTTGAGCATCTGCCAGATGGCGTATTCGGCCATCTGGATGCGGTGGATGCCGGAAGCGTCCGTCAGGATGATGCCCCGGCGCGAGATCGCCTCCAGCGGGAGATGATCCACGCCGGCGGAAAAGGTCTGAATCCATCGCAGCCGGGGAGCCTGCTCCAGCAGCTCGGCGCTCATGCGTCCGCCGATCAGCAGCGCTTCGGCATCGGCCAATTCGGCGGCGGCTTCCTCCGGATTGCGGCACACGCTCAGCTCGATGCCGGCAGGGAGCTGCGACAACTGCCTCGCAATCGGCTGATCCAACGGGACGGACGTATAGATAACGGCTTTCATTCTTCGATCTCCTCCGTCGGTTCGGCTTCCAGCGGCATGCGCCGCCCTTCGCGGTCGTACTTCAGCGCTTCCAGGATGTCGGCTGTCGGCGGATGGCCTTTTTGCGCGAAGATGATCCGTCCGGTCCGGCCGATCGCGTATACGACCCGCTGTTGGAGGAACAGCCCCAATATTTTGCCGACATCGTACAAGTCGCGGATGCGGCCGCCTTCGTCGTGAACGATCGGAAAATCGTAGCCGTGCTTTTCGGCGAACTGGCGGTGGGATTCCAGCGAACCGGCGTTGACGCCCAGCACGAGCGCGTCGTATTCGGCGTACTGCCGGCGCGAGTCGCGCACCGCGCACAGTTGGGCCGTGCAGCCGGGCGTATTGTCCTTCGGATAGAAGATCAGCACGATCGGCCGCTTGCCGATATGCTCCTCCAGCCGAATGCTTCCTTGCGTGCTGTCCGCCGTGAAGACGGGAGCCGCTTGACCGATGCGTAACATGGGACGACCTCCTCAGCAGATTGACGGGATTTGAACCTTATTGTAAATCTCCGTTTCTTCGTTCGCAAAACGCCGGCGAATCTGTTACGATAATAACCGGACTTGACGAGGAGACTCCGGCCGGCCGGAACGAGAAAGGGAGAGCTTGCAAACATGTTTATGTACAGGGTTGAAGCGGAATTGGAAGACAAGTCGGTTGCGCTTGTCGTCATCGCGGAATCGGATGCCGCTGCGTTTGCGCACGCCGAAGTGACGCTTGAAAAATATTATATCGCCCCGCCGAAGGTCCGGTCGATGGCGGTTATCGAGAAAAAACGCATCGAAAAGGGCGCGGGTTACGTCATCGAACTGAATCCCGAATGACCGGCCCGCGGCGAAAAAGCTCGGCCGCGGCTTCTGCCGCGGCCGGTGGCTCAATTGAGGAGTTTGTTGTGCTGATGTTCGCAAATGCTGTGCTGGACGATCTCCAGCACATCCTCCGGTTCCAGCGCGGATACTCCGTCGCGGAGCACGATCAGGGAATCCAGCTCGTCCTTGCTGAGTACCTCCCGCCATTCCGGAGCGAACTCCTTCACCAGTCGTGATAACGTGACCGTTTCCATGCGTTTCCCTCCCGATCCATGTCGAATCAGTACCCGAACCGCTCAAAAAACAGATTGCCGACGTATCGCTAGTGAACAGGCGGAGGCGCCAGAGTTGCGCGCGCTCTTTATTATAGCACATTGCGGGCTTCAAGGGGAACGTGTCCGGCGGAACTCGCCGAGAACTTCGACGGTCTCCACGATATTGACGAACGCTCTCGGGTCGACTTCCCGGATAATCCGGCGCAAGTCGGCGAGCTCGTACCGTGTCGTGACGGTCATCAGCATATCGCGTTCCGTATTGCTGAAGGCGCCCCTGGTGCTGATTACCGTGACCCCTCGGGGGATGTTCAGCAGCCGCTCGGCGATCTCCTTCGTCCGCGAGGTCACGATGAAGGCGGTCACCTTGATGTGGCGGATATGGATCATATCGACGATTTTGCCCGTAATGTAGATCGAGAGCATCGAATACAGCGCGAGCCCCCAGCCGTACAAATAGCCGAGAGCGAGCACGACGATGCCGTTCAGCGCGAAGATGACCATGCCCAGGGGGAAATCAAGCCGGCGCGTCAAGATGGAGCCGAGGATGTCGAATCCGCCGCTGGAGCCGCCGAAGCGGAGCGAATACCCGGTGCCGGCGCCGACGAGCACCCCGCCGAAGACGGAGGCGAGAACCGGATCGATGGACGCGCCAGACGGCACGGGCAGGAGCTGCATCAGCCAGGTCGTCAGGGCGACGGACCAGATGCTGAGCGCCACGAAGCGCCGGCCGATGGAGACGAGCCCCCAGATCAAAATGGGCAGATTCAGCACCAGATACAGGATCGGAATCTCGAATCCCGTATAATATCCGACGATCATGGCGATGCCGGAGACGCCCCCGCTCAACAATTGTTGCGGAATAAGAAACAAGTTGAAGCCTGCGGATATGGCGAGCGCCCCGAGCGAGACGATCGCCGTGTCGCGGATATGGCGCACGTATTTCAAAACGCCGGATAAAGCGCCCGAACCGCTCTTCGGATTGCCGTTCATGCGGACCCACCTCTGGGGATAGTATCCGAATTCGGAGTCTCCGCCATACCTTGACTGGAAAAAGAATAAAACTCTATGGTATACTTGTCGGGATAAACATTAGATACATGAGCAGACCGGCTTAACAGCCGGCTTAGGAAAAGGAGTAGGAACGATTGGTGACATTTCAAGAACTCGGTCTCGATCCAAAGGTGCTTCGCGCTATTACCGAAATGGGATTTGAGGAAGCGACGCCCATTCAGGAGAAGACCATCCCGATAGCGATGGAAGGCAGAGATTTGATCGGACAGGCGCAGACCGGAACAGGCAAGACGGCCGCTTTCGGCATCCCGCTGGTGAGCAAAATCCAACCGAGCGAGGAGCGCATCGTCTCCCTGATCATGTGCCCGACTCGCGAGCTGGCGATCCAGGTCGCCGAAGAAATCAGCAAACTGGGGCGGTTCAAGGGCATCCGCTCGCTGCCGATTTACGGCGGTCAAGACATCTCCCGCCAAATTCGCGCCCTGAAGAAAAAACCGCAGATCATCATCGGTACGCCGGGACGTCTGCTGGATCACATCAACCGAAAAACGATCAAGCTCGACGACGTTCAGACGGTCGTGCTGGACGAAGCCGACGAGATGCTGGATATGGGCTTCATGGACGATATTACGTCCATTCTCAGCCTGGTTCCCGAAAACCGTCACACGATGCTGTTCTCGGCGACGATGCCTCCGAACATCCAACGGCTCGCCAACCAATTCCTTCGCAATCCCGAGCATGTGTCGGTCGTGCCGAAGCAGGTGAGCGCGCCTTCCATCCAGCAGGCGTATATCGAACTCAACGAGAGACAAAAATTCGAAGTGCTGTGCCGGCTGCTGGATATGGAATCGCCGGAGCTGGCGATCGTGTTCGGCCGGACGAAGCGCCGCGTCGACGAGTTGTCCGAAGCGCTTCAGAAGCGCGGTTATTCCGCCGAAGGGCTGCATGGCGATCTGTCCCAAAATCAACGGGATAACGTCATGCGCAAGTTCCGCGAGAACAGCATCGACGTGCTCGTGGCGACGGATGTCGCGGCCCGCGGCCTGGACGTGTCGGGCGTGACCCACGTCATCAACTTCGACCTTCCGCAGGACCCGGAGAGCTACGTCCATCGCATCGGCCGTACGGGCCGCGCGGGCCGCGAAGGAACCGCGTGGACGTTCGTGACGCCGCGCGAGATCGACCATCTGCATCTGATCGAACGCATCACGCGCCATCGGATCGCCCGCAAGCCGATGCCAAGCATGGCCGATGCGATCGAAGGCAAACAAAAGGTGATCGCGGAACGTCTCATCGAAGTGATCGAGAAGGAAGAATTCTCCGAATACAAGGGAATTTCGATTCAACTGCTCGAACAATACGATTCCGTTCATCTGCTGTCTGCCGCGTTTAAGCTGCTGACGGGCGACAAGAAAGATGTCGTGATCGAGCTGACGCCGGAAGATCCGATCCGGGCCAAAAAACGCCGTCCGTTCAACGATGTCCGCTCCAGCGGGCGCCGCGTGAACTTCGGCAGCGGCAACCGTGACGGGCGCGGCGGCTATGGCGGCCGAGGCGGCTACGGCGGAAGCCGTGGCGGTTATGGCGGCAGCCGCGGCGGTAACAACGGCCGTGGCGGCTACGGCGACGACCGCCGCCGGGATTACGGCGGCGATCGCGCTCAGCGGCAGGACAGCGCGAACCAGGAATAAGCTTGCCAGGTAACGGAGGAGCCCTTGGCCGGAAAGCCCGGGGCTCTTTTCCAAAATCGACTCTTCAATCCGATCGACGCGACTCGCAACTACCGCAGAATGGGGGATGACTGTCGTGGAAATGCGCGGCATGATGGGCGGTCTCTACCGAATCTCCGAATGGATCATGAGGTTGTCCGTCACCAATGTATTGTGGATTTTGGTATCTCTCCCTTTTTTCATCCTGCTGCTCGGCATATTCGGCGTAGGCGCCATCCAAGGCACGGAGCAAGAGCAACTGGCGGCCTTCCAGGGCGTTTTGTTCTGGGTGTCGCTGTCCATGCCGCTCTTTTTCTTTCCCGGTACGTCCGCCATGTTCTCCATGACCCGCAAATGGGTGATGGGCGACACCGACGCGCCATTGTTGAAAACGTTTTTTCGGTCGTACAAAGAAAATTTCAAGCAGGCCGTGCTTGGCGGCGTCGTGTTCGTGCTGCTCGGCTACGTGTTGTACGCGGATTACCGGTTCTACATATCCCAAGAATCCGGCTGGAACTTTTTAGGGATCGTTTTTATCGTATTTGCGGTGCTTTACGCCGCAGCGCTGTTTAATTTCTTTTCCTTGCTGTCTCATCTGAATCTCACGTTCGGACAATTGCTGAAAAATACGTTTTTGCTGACGATCGGCGCGCCGCTGAATTCCGTCGCGCTGCTCGTCACGAACGGATTCTTGTTGTACATCAGCTCCAAGTACACGTTCCTGATTCCGTTTTTCCTCGGCAGCCTGATCGGGCTCAACAGCTTCTTCCAGTTTTACCGCCTGTTCACGCGGATGCAGGACAAACAGGAGAAATGGAAGGAGAAAGAAGAGGCGAAGCGGCAAGAGGAGGCCGCAGGGGAAGAAGGCGAGGATGCATCCGACCGGTCCGAGGACGCGCCGAATAACCGCGAGAACGGTCAGGTCTTGCCGTCCGGCGGCGAATCCGACGGGAATCGTGAACGGCGGGATTAAAAACGCCGTAGATTCGAAAATGGGTTCCATTCCACGAATTTCCGTTTACTTTTGCGGCAAATCGGGTATAATGTCAAGTAAGCAAAAGGTTCTCCTGCGATGTTCGATCGGTTATGATTGTTTTGAACCAATGGATTGTTGAAGGGAGTCTTAATCGCCGCGCGGCTGACATGCCCCCTTGCGGGGACTTCAAATTCGCGGCTGCGGACACCCACCTGCGAGAGCGGGTTTCAAAAACAGTTTGCCGGCCGGCATCTGCGGGTGAATGTTATACGGGTTAGACGGAAACCTCGCCTTCGGGCGGGGTTTTTGCTTTGCGGGATGTCCCGCAAAGCAAACGGCGCATCGTCCCGGGATCGAAGGACGATGCGCCGTTTGTTCGATTATTGGCCCGCCAGCGCGCTCAGGCGGCGGAACGAGTCGCGCAGCGCCGGATAAAGGCAGCGGTATACTTCGTAATATGGCTCGTAGGCGGCGCGGTTCGCTTCGTTCGGTTCGGTGCGGTCCACCGTCTTGATCCATTCGCCGCACAGCGATTCAATCGAACGGCCGAGCACGCCGGAGGCGGCCATGACGGCGGCGCCGTAAGCGGGACCGTCCGTCGAGTTGACCGTGACGACCGGATACCCGAAGATATCGGCGATCATCTGTCTCCAGAAAGGACTGCGCGCTCCTCCGCCGTTGACGCGCAGCTCCGTGATGGCGATGCCGGATTCCTTGATCAGCTCCAGGGAATCCCGGAGACCGAACGTAATGCCTTCGAGCACCGCTCTCGTCAAGTGGGCTTTGTCGTGGCGGACGTTCAGGCCCACGAACCCCCCCCGGGCCAGCGGATCGGGATGCGGCGTCCGTTCGCCGGTGAGGTAAGGCAGGAACAACAGGCCTTCGCTTCCCGGCGGAGCGCTTGCGGCAAGCTCCGTGAGGCAATCGTACACGTCCCGGCCTTCGGCTGCCGCCCGTTCCAGCTCCTCGTAGCCGAAACGGTTTTTCCACCATTGAAACGCGCCGCCGGCGGACAGCATCACGCCCATCCGGTGCCACCGGCCGGGCACGCCGTGGCAGAAGGAATGCAGACGCAAGAGCGGATCGGCCTGGTAGGAATCGTCGTGGACAAATACGACGCCGGACGTTCCCAGCGCGACGGAAGCGATGCCGTTCCGCACGACTCCGACGCCTACCGCGCCGCAAGCTTGATCGCCGCCGCCCGCCACCACGGGGGTCCTGGCAGCCAAACCCGTGCGTTCCGCCGCTTCGGGAAGCAGGCGTCCGGCAATATCGTTTGATTCGAACAGGGGCGGCAGCCACGACATCGGGATTCCGATCGCCTCGGCAACCTCCCGGGACCAGGCGCGCTTCCCGACATCCAGCAGCAGCGTGCCGCTCGCGTCGGCGACGTCCATGCCGAGTTCGCCCGTCAGCTTCATGCGGACGTAATCCTTCGGAAGCAGGAGATGCGCGGTCCGGGCGTAACACTCGGGCTCCTTGTCGCGCAGCCATACGATCTTCGGGGCGGTGAAGCCGGTCAAGGCTCGGTTCCCCGTCAGCCTGCCGAGGCGTTCCCGTCCGATCGTCTCCTCGATCCATTCGCATTGCGCGGCCGTCCGCTGGTCGCACCAGAGCAGCGCCGGCCGGACGACGTTGCGGTCCGCGTCCAGGAAGACGGAGCCGTGCATTTGTCCGGACAGCCCGATCCCGCGCACCTCTTCGCCCCGGACCCCCGTATCCGCCAGCAGCTCCCGGATCGCCCGCACGCTGGCTTCCCACCAGTCCTGCGGATGCTGTTCCGCCCAACCCGGGTGAGGGGTCAGCAGCGGATATTCGGCGCTGCGGCTTCCCCTGACGGAACCGTCTTCGCCGACCAGAATACATTTGACCGCGGACGTGCCGAGATCGATGCCCAAGTAAAACGCCATGAATCGTCACCTCCATACCGTGAATTCCAGCTTGTTTTCGAACTTAGTTTAATGGATAAACAAAGATTTTGCAAGAACGTTTTGTAGCCGGGATTGCGATCGTTTCCGATTGGTTTTGATCGTTTTCGAAGCGTCTTCATTGCATCCGCGGCGATTCCCGTATACGATAAGGATAACCGACAGCTGCAACGGGGGGATTCGCCATGTTTGCGGAAGAACGATATAAACGGATTCTTGAGATGCTTCAAGCGAAGGGCAAAGTGACCGTCAGCGAATTGAGCGACGCGCTGCAAGTATCGCCTGTCACGGCGAGGCGGGATCTCGAAAAGCTGGAAGAGAGGAACCTCCTGCTGCGCACGCACGGTGGAGCGATTCCGATTCCGGCGGGAGAAAGGGATCAACTGATCGAACGGTCTTTCCACGAGAAGCAGGAGTCGCATGTCGAGGAGAAGCGGGCAATCGCGGAGAAGGCGGCTTCGCTTGTGGCCGACGGCGACTCCATTCTGCTGACGCCGGGCACGACAAACACGCTGCTGGCGTCGATGCTGCACGGCAAAAAGGAGATCACGCTGGTGACGAACGCCGCCAACATCGCCGTCGCGGCCATTCAGAACCCGGAGATCGACGTGATCTTGCTCGGAGGCAAAATGCGGAGGAAGTCCTATGCGCTGACGGGGCCGATCGCCGAGCAAAGCTTGAGCAATCTGCGCGTGGACAAGCTTTTTCTCGGCGTGGACGGATTCGATCTGGACGGCGGGCTTACGACTCCGAATTTGTCCGAGGCGAGCATCAACCGGATGATGATCGGAATCGCCAGAGAAGTGATCGTGGTGGCCGACCATACGAAATTCGGCAAAGTGACCTTGTCTCATATCGCGGCGGCGGACAGCGCGCATCTGGTGGTGACCGATTCGGGCATATCGACGGAATACGCGCAGCGGATCAGGGAGGCGGGGATCCGTCTGCTCATCGTGTAAAAAAGTATTGCCGCGCCTCTAACGATCATATACAATCGTAAATAAAAATAAACAATCACAAACGATCATAAAAAGAAAGGGAGGGCTTGTTGATTTTGAACGCAAACGAAGCCTTACAGCTTTTTTTGTCCCGTTTCGGCGGCACTCCGGAAGGCGTTCGCGCCTTCCACGCGCCGGGACGTGTCAACCTGATCGGCGAGCACACGGACTATAACGGCGGTTATGTGTTTCCGGCGGCGCTGACGTTCGGCACCTGGATGCTGCTGCGTCCCCGCGGGGACCGCGTCTTGTCGTTCGCTACGACCAATTTCCCCGTTGCGGCGGAGGTGTCTCTCGACGATCTGAGCTTCCGCAAGGAGCACGACTGGATCAATTACCCGAAGGGCGTGCTCGTTCATCTGGCGAGCCGCGGTTTCTCGCCGTCGCGCGGGTATGACGTGCTGTATGCGGGAGAAATCCCGAACGGCGCCGGTTTGTCTTCTTCGGCTTCGATCGAGGTGGTGACCGGCTACGGCTTCCAGGCGGCGGAAGGGCGCGAGGTCGACCGGATCGAGCTGGCGCTTGTCGCGCAGGAAGCGGAGAACCGCTATATGGGCGTCAACTGCGGCATCATGGACCAATTCTCGATCGCGATGGGCCGGCAAAATCATGCGATCAAGCTGCGCTGCTCGGACCTTGCTTACGAGCTGGCGCCGTTCAGCGCCGCCGGCCATAAGCTGGTTATCGGCAACACGAACAAGCGGCGCGGGCTGGTGGACTCCGCCTACAACGAACGACGGGCGCAATGCGAGCAGGCCGTCGCCGATCTGCGCGCGGCATTTCCTGCGCTGGCTCTGCTCGGGGAGATCGACGCGCGGCAGTTCGAGGCGAACGCCCATCTGATCGCGGACGAGACGGTTCGCAAGCGGGCCCGGCATGTCATCTCGGAGAACGACCGCGTCCTGCAAAGCGTGGAAGCGCTGAAAGCGGGAGATCTCGAACGGTTCGGCCGCCTGATGATCGCCTCGCACGATTCGCTGCGCGATCTGTACGAAGTGACGGGGCCGGAGCTGGATGCGATGGTCGAAGAAGCGCTGAAGGTCGACGGAACGGTCGGCTCGCGGATGACGGGCGCCGGCTTCGGCGGATGCACCGTGTCGCTTGTTCGCGAGGACCGGGTGGACGCCTTCGTCGAGCAAGTCGGAAGCCGATACGAAGCGCGTACGGGATTGAAGCCCGATTTCTACGTGGCCGACATCGGCGACGGCGTGCGGGAGATTCCGTTGAACGAAAGCCGATTTACATGATAGAGGAGTGGAGAGAAGATGGCGGTACTGGTGACAGGCGGAGCGGGATACATCGGCTCGCACTGCGTGGCGGCTCTGGTCGAACGCGGCGAACAGGTGGTGGTGCTCGACAATTTGCAGCAGGGGCATCGTCAAGCGGTAATCGGAGCGAAGCTGGTCGTCGGCGACCTGCGCGATCCGGACGTGCTGGAGAGCGTATTCCGCGAGCACAAGATCGATTCGGTCATTCATTTTGCGGCGAACTCGCTGGTCGGGGCAAGCATGAGGGAGCCCGGCGCGTATTTTCACAATAACGTGTACGGAACGCTCTGCCTGCTTGAAGCGATGCGCAAATACGGCGTGAGGCATATCGTTTTCTCCTCGACGGCGGCCACCTACGGCGAGCCGGAGGAAGTGCCGATTCCGGAGACGGCCCGGACCGAGCCGACGAACGCGTACGGCGAGACGAAGCTGCAGATGGAGCGCATGATGCGCTGGTTCGATATCGCCCACGGCATCAAATACGTGTCGCTTCGCTATTTTAACGCGGCCGGTGCGCACGAGAACGGGCGGATCGGCGAAGATCATCAGCCGGAGACGCATCTCGTGCCGCTGATTTTGCAGGTGGCGCTCGGCAAACGCCCGCATATCGCGATATTCGGAGACGACTATCCGACTCCCGACGGCACCTGCATCCGCGATTACGTGCACGTGTCCGACCTGGCGGACGCGCATCTGCTTGCTCTCGACAAGCTGCGCGGAGGCGGGGAGAGCGACGTCTACAACCTGGGCAGCGGCAAAGGCTTCAGCGTCAAAGAGATGATCGAAGTCGCCCGCCGCGTCACCGGTCACCCGATCCCCGCTGTCGTCGAGCCGCGCCGGGCGGGAGATCCGGCCGTGCTGGTGGCGTCCTCCGAGAAAATCAAGCGGGAGCTGGGCTGGAATCCGAAGAAGGACAACGTGGAAGAAATCATCCGCACCGCATGGAACTGGCATAAAGCCCATCCGGACGGATATGCGGAATAAGGCGGGATCGACATGCAACCATTGGATATCGCCTCGCTAATCGAACGTCTCGTCCGGTTCGGCCTGCAGCGAGGGCTGCTGAACGGCGAGCTGGACGCGATCGACGCTCGCAACAAGCTGCTGGATCTGTTCGGCGTCGCCGAGCCTTATGAGGGCGAATTGCCGGACGAGGAGCTGGACAGCGCGGCGCCTCTGCTGGAGGCGATGCTGGATTACGGCGCCCGCACGGGGCTGCTTCCCGAGAATACGACGGGTTACCGGGATCTGCTGGACGCCCGCATTATGGGACTGCTGATGCCGCGGCCTTCGGAGGCGGCAGCGCGGTTTCGGCGGAAGACGGAGACCGAAGGCATCGAGGCGGCGACGAACTGGTTTTACCGGATGTCGATCGATTCGAACTACATCCGCATGGACCGCATCGCCAAAAATTTGTATTGGCTGGCCGACACCGATTACGGGGCGCTTGAGGTTACCGTCAATCTCTCCAAGCCGGAGAAAGATCCGAAGGAGATCGCCGCCGAGCGGCTGCTGCCTGCGGCGAAGTACCCCAAATGCCTGCTGTGCGCGGACAACGTCGGCTACGCGGGACGGCTTAATCACCCGGCCCGGCAGAACCACCGCATCCTGCCGCTGACGCTCGACGGGCGAAGCTGGTATATGCAATACTCGCCTTACGTTTATTACAATGAACACTGTATCGTGTTCGACGCCGAGCATACGCCTATGATGCTGTCGGAGGCGACGTTCCGCCGGCTGCTCGATTTCGTCGACGCCGTCCCGCATTATTTCATCGGTTCGAACGCGGATCTGCCGATCGTAGGCGGTTCGATTCTGAGCCACGACCATTACCAGGGGGGCCGCCATGTATTTCCGATGGAGAAAGCCCCCGTGGAGGAGACCTTCCGGGACCCGGCCCGGCCCGGCTTGTCCGTCGGAATCGTCAAATGGCCGATGTCCGTGCTGCGCGCCCGCTCGCGGGACCGCGGGGAGCTACTGTCGTTCGCGGCGCATACGCTGGAGGCATGGCGGGGATACAGCGATCCCGAGGCCGGCATTCTCGCCTGGTCCGAGACGGACGGCTGCCGCGTTCCGCACAACACGATCACGCCGATCGCCCGGTTCCGTTCGAAGACGGGCGAATACGAGCTTGACCTCGTCTTGCGCAACAACCGGAGGACGGAGGAGCACCCGGACGGCTTGTTCCATCCTCACCGCGATCTTCACCATATCAAGAAGGAGAATATCGGCCTGATCGAGGTGATGGGGCTGGCGGTGCTGCCCGGCCGGCTGAAGGACGAACTTGACGCCATCGGGCGCATCCTGAGCGGAGAATCCACGCTTCCGCCGGAAGAAGACAAGGACCATCCGCTTGCGAAACATCGGGAATGGATCGAAAGCCTGGTCGCCGCGTACGGGAATTCGCTGCCCCGGGCCGAAGCCGAGAGCTTGCTGAAGCGGGAAGTCGGAGCCAAGTTCGCCCGTGTGCTGGAGGATGCCGGCGTGTTCAAGCGCAATCCCGACGGTTTGGGCCGTTTCCGGTTATTTTGCGGTTCTCTGGGGTTAATACACGCATAAAACACTTTAATCTGCCGCTAATCAATGATAAGATGTTTTATAGTGTGTAGGAGAGACAGTTCCGTTTGTATTCGGAAGAGGGGGACCTGCTTTGCTTAAGAGAACGTTGATCGGACTTGTCCGCAGCCACGAGACGACAGGCGAAAAAGCAAGAATACCGGAGCTTAAAACCCGGCACTACAAAATACCGAAGGAACAGCTCTGGGAAGAAGTGCAAAGCGTACTGAAGAAACTGCCCGGCTACAAGCTGCTTCATGCCGTTGAGAATGTCGGGGAGATCGTTGCGGAGAAAAAAACCGTAACCGGACGCGTGCAGGATATCACTTTGACGCTGTTTTCGCTCGGGCCGATGCGGTCCGCCGTCGACATCTACTCCGCATCGCGTGGTTCTCTCGGGGATCTCGGCTCCAATTACCGCGTCATCCTGCAGATTTACAACGAGCTGGATCGGCGTTTGGCCCAGCATAAAATTACGAACAACTGACATACGCGATAAAAAAACACGGCAGGATCGCCCGAGGGCGTTTCCTGCCGTGCCGTTTTGGGTCGGTCCGTCTTATACGAGCTTTTTGACCGCTGCGATCGCGTTCTCGTAGTTCGGATGCTCCGTCATTTCGCCGAGGTATTCGACGTATTGAATCGTGTTGTTCGCGTCCAGGACGAAGATGGAGCGCATCAGCAGTTGAAGCTCTTTGATCAGCACGCCGTAGCTTTTGCCGAATTCGCGCGTTTTGTAGTCGGACAGGGTCACGACTTTGTCCACGCCTGCGGCTCCGCACCAGCGGGCTTGCGCCATCGGCAGATCCACGCTGACCGTCAGGATGACGACGTTGTCGCCGAGCTTGGCGGCTTCTTCGTTGAAGCGGCGGGTTTGCGCGTCGCACACGCCCGTGTCCAGCGAAGGCACGACGCTGATCAGTTTGACTTTACCGGCGAAATCGGCCAGGGAAACGACTTCCGTCAGCGCCTTGTTCAGTTGGAAATCCGGAGCTTGGCTGCCGGGTTGAAGTTGCGGTCCAATCAAGGTGATCGGGTTGCCTTTGAGGGTGGCAACGCCAGTGCGTTCTTGAGACATGAATGCGGCCTCCTTCATGATTGTGCCAACGATTGGATTCTCAATCAAAACCATTATAATATGGGGTAGCGGGCTTGTCCAATGCGAAAGGGGTTTCGACATGTTATGATCTTTTTGAGAGTGGAGAAGTTTCGGGATTACGTCCGGTACTATCCGGTAACCATAGCCCTGATCGCCGTCGTCCTGGCGGCGTTTGCCGTTACCGGCTTGGCCGGGGGCATGTCCGACGGGCGGGTCCTGCTGGATTTCGGCGGAGTATCCGCTCTCCCGGGCTACTCGGAGCAATACTGGCGCTTGGTGACGGCCATGTTTCTCCACAGCGGCTTCGAGCATGTGCTGTTTAACGCGTTTGCGTTATACGTGTTCGCTCCGCCGCTCGAGCGATTGTTCGGACATGCGCGCTACGCCCTGTTTGTCGTGCTGTGCGGCGTTACCGGCAACCTCGTGTCACTGACGTTCGAGAAGCCCGTGCTGGCTGTGGGCATATCCGGGGCGGTTTACGGTCTCTACGGCGCTTATCTGTACATTATCCTGTTCCGCCGGGGGATGCTCGATGCCGGGTCCCGCAAGACGATTGGCGTGCTGCTGATCATCGGGCTCATCTATTCGGTGATCGTGCCGAGCACCAGCCTGTGGGGCCATCTGGGCGGGCTGCTGGCCGGGTTTCTGCTGCTGGCTCCGTGCATGCAGCATCGTTTGCGCAAGGGATAAAAATTCCATCACCTACTACATTCGCAGGGAGCGGGAAGCTTTGGAATTCAGACAACTCCAATATTTCGTGAAAGTGGCGCGTAAGCAGCATGTCACCCAAGCTGCCGAAGAACTGCATGTCGCGCAGTCGGCGGTCAGCCGGCAGATTCACCAGTTGGAGGAAGAACTCGGCGTTCAACTGTTCGTGCAAAAAGGCCGCAACCTGCAGTTGACCCCCGTAGGACGGCTGTTTCTGAGCCGTGTCGAGACGATATTGACGGATTTGGAGAGGGCGGTGGGCGAGCTGCACGAATTTCTCGACCCGGAGCTCGGGGAGATCCGGATCGGGTTCCCGCACAGCTTGGGCATCAGCTTGCTGCCGACGGTCGTCGCCGAATTCCGCAAGAGCCACCCGAACGTCCGGTTCCGGCTCAGGCAAGGAACATACGCCAGCCTGATCAAGGATGTCGTGGACGGCAAAGTCGATTTGTCTTTTATCTCGCCGTTTCCGGAAAATCACGATCAGGTCAGCGGAGAGCTGCTGCTGTCGGAGGAGCTTTACGCGATTTTGCCGCCGGGGCATATGCTGGCGGAATACCAGATGATTACGCTGGATCAGTTGAAGGACGAGTCGTTCGTCATGTTCAGCGAGTTGTACTCCCTCCGCCGGATTGTGATGGACGCGTGCAAGAAAGCGGGCTTTACGCCCCGGATCGAGTTCGAGGGCGAGGAGACGGATACGATCCGCGGCCTCGTCGCTGCGGGTATGGGGGTAAGTCTGCTTCCGGAGATGGCGCTGACGGAGTCCAGCCCGCTTATGCCGGCCAAGGTTCGGGTCAGCGATCCGCAGGTCACGCGCACAATCGGTTTGATCCGCCGCGGAGGCGGCGAGAAGCTGCCGCTGGTGGCGGAGATGTTCAGACGGTTTCTTATCGATTTTTTCCAGTCCAAATAAGCTGGAATCGCACCAAACAAAAACCCCGGCGCCGCCCGCAAAGGCGGGTGTGCCGGGGTTTTTGCCGCAGGCGCGGCGGCTTCGGATACTGCGCCGAAACCTGCTTATTCTTCGTTGCTCCGTCCCGTGAAGATCAAAATATATTTGAGCAGCTCCAGAACGGAGATCAGCGCGGCTGCGACATAGGTGAGGGCGGCCGCGTTCAAAACTTTGGCGACGCCGCGTTCCTCCTGGTTGGTGATGAAGCCGTGCGCGATCATCAGGTCGCGCGCGCGGGCGCTTGCGTTGAACTCGACCGGAAGCGTGATCACCTGGAACAGCACGGCCGCCGAGAAGAAGATGATGCCGAGCAGCAGCAATCCGGGAATCGCGCTGAAAATAAGGCCCGCGATAATCAGGAACGGAGCGATGCCGGACGCGAAGTTCACGACCGGGAACATTTTGTGCCGGGCGACGAGCATCGGGTAATGAACCTTATGCTGGATCGCATGGCCGACTTCGTGGCAGGCGACCGAGATGGCGGCGATGGAGCGTTCGTAGTAAACCGGCTCGGACAAGCGGACGACCCGGTGGATCGGATCGTAGTGGTCGCTCAGCACGCCGCGCACGGGCTCCACGGGAACGTCGTGCAGGCCGTTCGCGTCCAGCATGCGTCTTGCCGCTTCATAACCGGTCAGGCCGGACATCGCCTCCACCTGCGACCAGCGGTTGAACGTTCCTTTGACCCGGAACTGCGCCCAGATCGACAAGCCGAACGCAAGCAGGATCAACACTTCCATATACCAATAGGTAAGGTTGAACATGTAACAGTCCTCCTTCGTGATTCTTGACGGTTCGGAACGGGATAAGTTTTAAGATAAAGGACCTTTTCCCAACAGGATCAGAAGCGCTTCGATGCAGGCGGCGCTTTGGGTCGTCAGTAATTTTAATACGGAACGGGCTTGCGCCGGTTTCAGATTTTCGAGCATCGGACGAATTTCTTTGGCTTCCCGCTCCAATTGCTTCATATGCAATTGCAGGGATGTCAGTTTATCTGTCACTATTTCGTCCGTACGGGCTTTATCCAACTGATCGAGCTTTTCTTTGATTTCCTCTAAGCTATGCTTCTCCTTTTTCCATTCCTCGATACGTTTCAGCCGTTTTATCGTTTCAAGCCCGTACAAGCGGTAATTGGTTTCCGAGCGTTTGGCGGGATAGATCAGGGAAAGTTTTGTGTAGTAATCGATCGTGCGAGCGCTCAGACCGGTCATGCGAGCCACCTCGCCAATTCGGTACAAGCGGTCTACCCCATTGTTTTCACCTCCGCAATCTCCTTTGTACCCATGATATCCAAGCTGAACCGTACAGTCAAACGTCATGGATGGCGTTCGGAGAACCGTGCGAATTTCGTCAAACTTTTCCGGGGACGGTGCTCGTCGTGTCCGGGCAAATCCTAACGTTCATGCTTATATGTAAGAAAATATTTCGTATCTGACGGGATTAGCGAAAAAATGTTGTTGTCAAACCTAACACCTCTGTATATAATGACATCAAGAGTTCCGCTAGTTGTTATAAAATATGACATTAAGGGAGTGGTCGACGTGTTAAAGAAATGGCTAGCGTCAAGTATGTTTCTGAGTCTATTGTTCCCCACGATGGCTTTTGCGGCCGAAGCGCCGACGCCGGAAATTTTGCAATATGCGATTGACGGCGTATGGGTCATGCTGGCGGCTATCCTGGTGATTTTCATGCAAGCGGGCTTCGCCCTTCTGGAGACGGGTTCCACGCGGATGAAAAACGCCGGTCACGTCGCAGGCAAAACGATCCTTACGTTCGGCATCTGCGCGATTGTATTCTGGGCTTTCGGCTTCGGGATCGCGTTTGGCGAAGGGAACAGCATTTTGGGCTGGAAAGGCTTTTTCTTCGACGGGCAGGCAAGCGAATCCTACGTCCTCGGAACGGGCGTGCCGCTCAGCATTCAATTCGTGTTCCAGCTCGCGTTCGCGGGCGTAGCGCTCGCCATCGCGTGGGGCGGATTCGCGGAACGCGCCAAGCTGTCGGTCTACTTCGTCTTCGGCGCGCTGTTTACGGCTCTTATCTATCCGTTTGTCGCTCACTGGATTTGGGGAGGAGGCTGGCTCGCCGAGCACGGCAAGCAGGATTTCGCCGGCTCGACGGTCGTTCACTTGACCGGCGCTACCGCGGCTCTCGTCGCCACCCTCTTGTTGAAGCCTCGTCTGGGCAAATACAATAAAGACGGCAAACCGAATCAGCTCCCGGGCCACAACCAAGTGTTGTCCGTGCTGGGCGTGATCATCCTCTGGATCGGCTGGCTCGGCTTCAATCCGGGCTCCACGCTGACGGCTGTCAACGACGGATTCTTCGGTTTCGTCTCGCTGAACACGAACCTGGCGGCAGCCGCCGGCGCCGTCGCGGCTTTGGTCGTATCCTGGATTTACTTCGGCAAAGCGGATATTCCGAGCATGCTGAACGGCGTTCTGGCCGCGCTTGTCGCCATCACCGCTTCCTGCGCGTTCGTCGAAACTTGGGCTGCCGTCGTTATCGGCGCAGTGGCGGGCGTGCTGACGTTTTTCACGGCTCAATGGTTCGAGAAAGCGGGGATCGACGATCCGATCTACGCCTTCTCCGTACACGGCATCGCCGGGATGTGGGGATCGCTCTCGACGGGATTCTTCGCGTCGGAACGTCTGGTCGAGATCGTCGGAGTCGGCAAGCCGGGCTTGTTCTACGGCGGCGGTCTGGAGCAGTTGGGCGTGCAGGCGCTGGGCGTCGCGGCCTGCTTCCTGTTCGTCTTCGTGGTCTCCTTCGTCATCCTGAGCATCATGAAGGCGACGATGGGCCTGCGGGTCACGGAGGAAGAAGAGCTGGTCGGTCTCGACCTGAGCGAGCACGGTTCCTACGGGTATCCGGAGCAAATGAAAAAAGCGGGCGGAGACGTATCGCTGCAAGCGTAAGCCGTCATCTATAGAACTCGAACGACCGTCCTGCCGTTTGCCGGTTATGCCGGAAGTGGCAGGATGGTCTGTAATCAACCGTCCGATGCGCACGCAGCAACATCGCGTTGAGATCGGGAGAGACAGAGAAGGGACGGATCGTCATGTCAGACAATCTGTCATTCGAAACCATTCAGTCGTCCATCCGGTTGGCTCAAAGCGCTGAAGAATTGCGTGCCATTCGGGATCGTGTGCACGAATGGTATGGAATCCGGGCGAAGGGGGAGCGGGCGGTCGAGCGGTCCGAGGCGGTTAATTCGATTCACGACGCGCTGATCGACCGGTCCGTCGCAATCGCGGAGTCCGCTTGGTCCGCAGAAGCGGGGCCGCTGCCGTGCCCGTACGCGTTTGTCCTGTTCGGCAGCGGAGGCAGACGGGAACAAACGTTATGGAGCGATCAGGACAACGGCCTCGTCTATGCGGGCGGCGCGGACGAGGAGGCGCTCTACGGCGAGTATTTCCGCGAATTGGCGGAGCGGATCGGACAGGCGTTGGAGTCGGTTGGCTATCCTCCCTGCAGCGGCAATGTGCTGTCGACAAATCCGAAGTGGCGAAAGCCGCTAAGCTCCTGGACAGCGATGATGGACGGATGGATGGACGACCCCCAATGGGAACATGTCCGCTACCTGCTTATCGTTGCCGACGCCCGCTGCATTCGCGGCGACCGATGGCTGACGGAGCGCCTGCTCGACCATATGGATTCGAGGCTGAGGCGAGAACCCCAACTGCTGGCCGCGATGCTGCGCAACACGCTTCATCATAAAGTCGCGGTCGGCGTCTTCGGCCAATTGATTACGGAACGGTACGGCGACGACGCGGGAGCGTTCGACGTCAAATACGGGGCCTATATCCCGATGGTGAACGCGCTGCGGCTGCTGGCATACGCGCACGGCGTTCGGGAATCCTCGTCCTTGGCGCGCATCGAAGGATTGCGCCGGAAGGGGCTGCTGGACGACAAGCTGGCGCACGAATGGGCGCTTGCGTTCGAAGCGGTGCTGAAGCTGCGTTCGGAGACGTCCTATCAGTTGGAGGACGGCTATTACACCACGAGAGGCATGCTGACGCTGGACCGGGAACGGCGCGCGGAGCTCAGGCGGATTCTGCGCGCCGGCCGTCGCATGCAGCAGATCGTGCGAAGAGAAATAGAGAAAGCATCTATAGCGAAAAAAGGGTAAAACGAACGGAAAAATGACGGAAAGGAAAGAAGGCCACCCGGGTGATCCGGAACGCCGGGAGGTGACGTCATGAAACAAACGAACGGCCTGAACGGCGTCGGCCGGCTGTGGCAGTTGTACAAGATGGGCGGCATTACGCCCGCGATCGCTTCGGTCTTCGATGCAAGGACCGCGCAGCAGATGGCGTTTATCCGCTCGATCATGAAGGAGCAGCGCAAAAACAAGCTGTACGATATGCCGCTGGACAGTCTGGAAGTGGTCGTATTCGATCTGGAGACGACGGGGTTCTCTCCTTATAACGGGGACGAGATTATCTCCATCGGGGCGGTTACCGTCCGGGGCGACCGGATTTGCGAGGAGGAGAGCTTCTACAGCCTTGTCAATCCGAAGCGGGAAGTCCCTAGGGAGATCGAGGAATTGACGGGACTGACCAACGAGATGGTGCGCCGGGCGCCCGATCTGATTGAAGTGCTGCACAACTTCCTCCAATACGTGCGTCACCGGGTGCTCGTCGCCCACGGGTCGGGGCACGACAAGCATTTCCTCAACTCGGCATTGTGGCGAACGTCGAAGATCAATCTGACCCATCGGCTGATCGACTGCATGCTGATCGCGAAGTGGCTGGAACCGAAGCGGAAGCATTACGGGCTGGACTCGCTGCTGGAGAGCTACGGCATCGAGGTGTCGCAGCGGCATCACGCCCTGGAGGATTCGATCATGACCGCGAAGCTGTGGATCAAGATGATCCGCCAAGCCCGCGAGCGCGACATTCCGACGCTCGGCGATCTGTATGCGCATCTCAGCCGGTATAGCTCCTAATGCGGTTTCAAGACGTCCGATCCAGCGGAGGCTCCGCCCGGATCGGGCGTTTTCGCGTTGCGACAGTATACGCGCAGATCGGGCCGGTTCCGGTCTAGCAGCGAGACGATGATCTGGCACGGAATATCCGGCCACCATTCGAGCGTGTCGGACTCGGACGGGAGCGGCGGAGCGGACGGATGGGAGTGCACGATCGCCGCCAGTCCGCGGCCGTTCGGACGCAACGAACCGATCAATCGCGTCCAATCCCGCGGATCGGGCGTATAGGAGCGGGCCGGGTCGTCCGAAGCGTTGCGCAGGGGAATATATTGTCCGCAGCCGCAATCGGCCGGCGGGCTACCTGCCCGGAGGGTTTCCAAGCATGCCGGGCAGCAAGTGACAACCCCGCAGCATTCCGAAGGGAATTCCCGAACGGCGTGACCGAGGATGGCGGCTTGGATCGTAGCGTTTAGCACCAAGAATGCACCTCCGACGCCATTCTAATACAGGAAGAGGCGGACGTCACGCACAATCGCCCGCTGGCGATCCGCCCTCGGTCGAATTTTGGCGCTTGCGTAACATTTAGGTCTTGCCATATATGTTTATTTGGATTAAAGTATAAATATGGAAAAAGCGGAAGCACCGCCTACATCACGAATGGATCATCGTGGGGGGCGGTGTTTTTTTATTGCGGTTCGGGTTGTTGCGGTTCTGGCGATAGGCGGCAAAGGGAACGGGGCGCAATCGGCGCTTGCAGCGTTATCCCGTCCGTTCAGGCAACGATGACCATTTTCAGAGAGGGGATAGGGCAATGAGGATGATGGGGAAGGGCAAAAGCCGGGTGTTTATGTCGATTGCGGCGGCGGTTTTGGTTATGGGCGGCGTAGCGGCAGCGCAACCCGGCGCCACCTCGGCGGCGGTGAGCGATATCGCGGGGCATTGGGGCGAAGCCGCCATAGCGGGAGCGGTGAAGAAAGGTTACGTCGACGGCTACGAGGACGGCACGTTCCGTCCGGATCGGGAAGTGACGCGGGCGGAGTTCGTTACGATGCTGTCGAAGGCGCTCGGGCTGAAGCCGTTCCCAAAGGAACCGGGCGACGATTGGTATGACCCGTATATGATGGCGGTTGCGAACGCGGGCATTCACCGCTGGAGCGATTTTACGACGGGGGATTGGAATACGCCGATCTCGCGCGAGGAGATGGCGCGGATGTCGCTTCGCGCGACCGATCCGGAGCTCCAGAAGCCGGACAACGCGACGGACGTTAAAGAGATGGTGTATCTAGCCGCGAAAAAAGGGCTTCTGCAAGGTTTGGCGGGCGGCGAGTTGGGGTTGGATCAGACGACGACGCGGGCGCAGAGTGTTACGATTATCGAACGCATCCTGACGGTGAACGCGGGCGGAACGCTGCCGGTGGACAAGTATGCTGTGAACCGGGCCGGGGTGTATGCGATCAAGACGAATATGTTCGACGTGTGGCCGGAGGTCTTCGGAAAACTCCATCCTGGTTCTCCGAAATGGGACCCGGACAATCTGTTTGTGGAGACGGGGGACGGGAAATACCGGGGGGAGCTGGACGCGATTGTGCTGATCGACCTGGACGATCCGAACGATCCGCATTGGGATCTGCTGCCCGATGTATCTCGGTTAACTTGGATTAACAAATTTGCAAGAAAGTTTTATCCGGTTAAGGGCATGCGCAATTGTTATCTGATTGTGACGCCGGGGCGACAAGTATATAACTACGACACGAGTAAGTATGGGGAAATACCATATTTTCCCGTAAACATTCATGGATTTACCCTTGATCGGGAGGCCATGAAGCAAGGGGAATTACGCGGTATTGTGCAATTGTACTTGGATCAACGTATAGACATTCCTGTTTATATAGTGCCTAAGAACATTGAAACGAGTGGCGACCTGGTGATTGATATTTATGCCCCTGCCATACCACCGAATAACGACTATCGCAAGCGGTTGCTGTGGGTGACACCGCCGAAACAAGTGGAGTAGGTGTATGGCATGAGCATCGGCAAAAAGCGAATCGCTTTTATAGCGATAGCATTGACGGTGGTTCTGACTCTTTCAATTTTGATTTTTCCTTTTACGTCTTCAACTGCTTACGCGAAAGATTATGATTTAACGTATGCGACTGATAGTTGGACAGCCTCCCGGTTGAGCCGATACCCGACGCTTACGACACAAACGATAAACATAACTGAGCCGGGCTACAAAATCAAAAAAGCGGTTGTCATCAATACACAAGACCAGTCGGTTGTGCAGAAAATTACGGCGGCTGCGGGGGAAACCACGTGGTCGGGAACAGTCTCGCTGAACGGCGTCGAAATTCCGGTGACATCAAAAGATAACACAACCGCCCAAGGTTACTACGCCTGGTACCGGTATTCGAAGGGAAGTGGAGATAATCGGTGGCACGCGGATTTTGCCCGCGTCGATGACAGCTATAACGAGTACGGGGAGCATCGGACATGCAAATCGGCGGAATTGGACAGTTTTGGGATGCCTGCGTACCCAGGCTGTGACGACAACACCCTAACCCTGAGCGGAGCGCTTCAGAATGGTTTTTTCACGGACTACGGTTTGTGGGTTGAATCCGTTGCAGTAGACCATACTCGGGCGTCTGGAACGGCGGAAGTGAATGATCAAACGGTTGTTAGCGGTCCGGAAGGAACGCGGGGAACGTCCGATGACACCACGATCCCCGAAAAGGTCTTGCTCTGGCCTGATGCTTCTAGGTTCACCATGAGGTACTACCAGAACTTTGATCACGTACCGATTGAACCGACAGCATCCAAAAACTTGCCGGCCTATGGCGCGAAGCTCATGGTCTACTTCGCTGCGTTCACCGTGGACATTTCGGCGTACACGTACTATTACCCGTACAAGTTGCAGGTCGAATACGAACCGATCGCCGCTTCACCGACTCCGACGCCTTCGACTTCCCCAACACCGACGTCGCCCCCGGCGGAAATCACGGGCGACTTCGATATCGTCCCGACGGAGATCAATTTCCGGGAGCCGGTGAAGCTTATCCCGAAGGACATCAAGGAGAATCGGTGCGCGTATGTCTCGCACGTCTTCAAGCTATCCAACGGCTCAACGTGGACAAGCCCGACGCAGCGGGGGAAAACGAAGGAACTGTCGTTCAGCTATCCGGACCATTACCCTTCGCCGATCAGCGCGGGAACCGTGACGGTGCAGATGCAAATCACTGGCGTCTGCGGCAAGAGCGAATGGATCACGAAGACGTTCAAAGTGAACGCGCCAGCGGACAACCGCCCGCCGTACTTCAAGCTTGGGTGGTTCAACGACGGCGACCATAGCAGCAAAACGCCGGTAACGAAGGTGGTCCAAGGAACCAAGATGCTGGTCCGCTATATCGAGGACCCGGACTCGAAGCCACCGTCGCCGAGCGATCCGGACGGCGATCCGTTCAGTGTCACCGGTTGGGATTTTAACCGAAGTTCCGCTTGGGTCGCGTCTTTGCCGGGCCAATACGGCTTTCATCCGCTGGCGGACTATATCGACGGCATCGTGATGGATACGCTGGGCTACCACACGGTCTACATGACGATGACGGATAAGCTCGGGGCCAGCTATACGGCCGGAGCGACGATTGAAGTCATCCCGCCGAACCCGATTCCGGTTGCGACGTGTCCTGAACAGGTGAAGTCGAACCGCACCGTTCCGGAGTCGGCCTGGAGCTCGGCGAAAAGCTACAGCCCTGTCGGTCGCCCGATCGATCACAGCCGGGACGAGTGGACGAATAAGTTCCTGAAATATTTCAACGAGTCGCTGGTGAATTCGATCATTCGCGTCAATCTGCATGTGTACGATTCCCTCGGGCTGCGATCCGTTAACCCGGCGGAGTGCCAGGTGACGGTTACGCCCGATTATCCGCCTGTCGGCAGGCTGGATGTGCCGCCCAAAGGGATTCGCGGACAGTCGTATACGATCTACAACAAGTCTTACAGCCCGGACGGCGATGTGATTGTCAGCGCGGAATACCGGTACAAGTACGACGCAGCGAATGACGGTTTCGGGAACGATGCGTGGAAACCCATCGCGGGCGATCTGACGAAGACGAAGATCGATCCGGCCACCGTGGGCAAGTACCTGTTCGACGCGAAGGTGTGCGAGGACTACGGGAAATGCGCATGGGCCTCCGATACGCAGCCGGAGGAAACGCGCATCCTGGATGTCGTGAATCTGGCGCCGGAAGTTTCGTTCGACGTTGAGGGGGAGAATACGCAGCCGGACTTCAGCGTGCCGATTACGATGAACCCCCAGGAGGTGCTGGAAAATTGGGCGTTGTACCGGACATCCGGGACCGAGCCGCTGGCGGACAAACGGCGCGGCTGGTACATGGAGGACGGACGATTGCGTGTCGGCAACCTGCGGGGCAACGCGAGCATTCGCATGTTCTCCGGAGAAGGCGGACAAGCTCAATATATTCTTCAGCCGTATCAGGATCACGGGTACGGCGCAAGCGGATTGACCGGTTATCAGCCGCCGTCCAACGTCACCAAGGCGCTCCCGATTTTGTACCCGAACAAGGACGGCACATGGAGGGTTCTGCGGACGGAGACGGTTCCGGAACCGATCTCGGCTGCCAGCAACGCACGCATCCAATCAACACCGAATTTGATCCTGTTCATGGCGAATCGTTACGAGACTCAATCCAGCAGCAGCGTGAACGGAAAAGCGATTTACGCGTGGGACAAGTCCATCGTGCCGAACTATTCGATTACTTACGATGCGCAAGGCATGTACGGATGGAACTCCCACACCTACGATCGCAGTCCGTATGCGTATGTTTTGGACTCGTTCCCGCGATTGACAGCGAAATACCGCCATTACAGCTATTGGGATCAATACAACACGTGCAGGGAGACGTGCGGATGGGAACAGACGCAAACGGTTAGTAATGTAACCATAGAGGATTTTAAAGTTGGCGACCGGACGCTGTATGTGATCGCGTTATATCGCGATGTGATCCTGTACAGCTACATCAACAGTAGCGGCGATTATGAGTATATCCGTCGCGACTATTATGTGGTCTTCACATACGATCTGGAAACAGGGCAACCGATTGGCAACACGCTGCAAGACTACAAACGATCGCAATCATACTATGGCACGGAATTTTATGTGTACCGAGATAATCTGGCGATGATCCGTTTGTTGCCGGCCGGAGATGCCAACATTAAGTCGATGATAGTGAATCGGAACGCGCAAATCATGCTGGAGAAGCCTTTGAACATGGAGATGAGCTCGTATAAGCCCGGAGGTTTTGTGGACAGCGATGTGTCGGGCCATGTCTTTTTCCTGCAGCAAGATTATCGCTATTCTTCGGATGGCCAAACGCAGTATCGCGACGGCGTTAAGCTGGTTCAGATCGACCTAAGCGATCTCAGCATCAGGCGGACGCCGCTGCTCGGCAAGCAGACGGGCACGTATGGCACCCTCGAATACGCGTTTCAAACGGGGCCTTATGGCGCTCACTACGAGAACCGGCCGCTGCTTGCGGTCGATCCGCTTCGGGGCAAAGTTTACGCCCGCAGCATCACGATTAATGGCTTTGGCTACGACGCTTATATCCAAGCGGTGGACATTGCCACCGGTGTTGCGTCGGGGCACGATCCGGCGCTGGCGATGACCGTGGCGGGCGGCGGCAATTGGTCGATCGGCTGGCAAAGCCCGTTTGTTTCGAAGATGACGTTAGTCCCGCCGGACGAGAAGCCGGTTCCGGTTTTCCCGGAAGCGCGGAATTTTAGCTTTGCGGTGACGATGTTTTCGGCTGACTTTACGGCAGGGGAAGCTTTCTCGCAATTGGTCGGCGACGGTATGCTTATTAGTTACCAGAAACAAGGTTTCGCCTCCATCGGGGGAGGCGGCAGTTACATGACCTCTCAGGTGCCGATCCTGGTGACCGGGCCGAAACGGGCCGATCCGGACAAAGCGATCCCGACCGAAGCCGGCCAATTTGTCTCGCCGGACACCTTGGCCGATGGCGATCTCTCGTTCAGCCTGGAGGTGCACCGGCCGGAGTGGGACCGGCAGCTCGCCGGATTCTCCTTCCGTATGGCCAATGCGGCGAACAAATACGCGGTCGAAACGGACGGGGCGAAGCTCTGCTTGACCCGGTACGCCGGAGGCGCGAGAACCGTGCTGCGGGAAGTTCATTTCCCGATGCAGCCGGAGACGGAGTACGGGTTCAAAATTAAAATGCGCGGCAAACGCATCGAAGTGTTTGTCGGCGGCGTGCCGTATTTCGAGGTGGAGGATACGACGTACTCCGGCGGCCATTACGGAATGTTCTCGAACAAACCGGTCGTCTCGTTCGGCGAGGTGACAACCAAGCTCGTCCCGGCGAATCTCAGCGAATGGCTCACCGGTTACGCGATCTGGAACGAGACGGAAGGCGACGCGGACGTTGCTTACAAGGACATCAAGTTTGCCGATCCGGAAGGCGACCCGAGGGCCGGCCAATTCCGCTGGTTCTACAAGCACATGCCGAAATTCCTCGATCATCAGGGCGTCTCGGCTCTGCACGGCCAAAGCTTCTTCTCGCCGCAGGCCGTGTTCGACAACGTGGGCGTCTACGAGATCGAAATGGCGGCGCAGGACGATCCGCATCCGTCGTATTTGTTCCCGAGCATAGTGTTCGACGAGTACCGGAAATCGTCCGAGCCGTTCATGCGGAAAATGATCGTGCACCGTCGTCCGATAGCGCAGTTTACGCTCACTACGCGGGCCGACGGGGTTGTTGAATGGAACGACACGAGCTACGATCCGGACCGCTACCGGCCGTCGAACGGCGTCTGTGACGCCGGCGAGAACGGCATCGATTACTGTGCGACGCGCGGCGTGACGGAACGGAAATATTGGTACTTCACGCCGAAGGGCCAATACGTGGACGGCAAGCTGACGCGTCCGCAGGAGGCCGGAACGTATTCGGTCTGGCTGGCGGTTAAAGACGAGTACGGCGCATGGTCGTACCCGGTCGAGCAGACGATCAGCAGCGGCGGAGGCGTGACGCCGAACCATCCGCCGGTGGCGGAGCTGACGCAGCCGCTCGGTACGGAAGCCGCACCGACGCTCGTCTACGATACGCAGCCGGTGATCAGGTGGAGGCAGAACGACGCGGATCCGGGCACGGTGTTCAAAGCCTTCCACGTCAAAATCGAGGAGCCGATGGGCGGCGGCGTGTTCCTGTCGCTGCCGTTTGCCGGCGAGCAGCCGCAGCATACGTCGGCGGCGAACGCCGAATGGAAAGTGCCGGTGCCGGACGTGCTGCAACGCGGGCATACGTACCGGGTGATGGTGCGGGTCAGTGACGGTGAGCAATGGTCGGCCTGGTCGAATGCCGGCTGGCTGATCGTCAACAGCAAGCCGGGCTTGACAATCACCGCGCCGGACGGAACGGACAGCGAGCCGACGCTTATCCATTCGGACAAGCGGCCGACCTTCGCCTGGACGCAGCGCGATCCGGAGCGCAATTATTTCGGCAAATACCGCCTGGAGATTCGGGACAACTCCGACCACGTCGTCTATGACGGAACGTTCGATCAGAACACAACGGCCACGAATCGCAGTTGGCGAATCGATCAGGACTTGCCGACCGGCGAGGTGTTGTCCGCCCGCATGAGGGTCACGGACGACGGCGGCTTATGGAGCGACTGGAGCAATACGGTGTATTTCCGGATCAATTTCCCGCCGTCGGCCGACATCACCTTCCCGAGTGGGACCTTCGATGCGCCGACGATGACGGGACTTAAACCGACGATCGAATGGACGCAGACCGATCCCGATCCGAATACGCGATTCGTCAAATACCGGCTGCTGATCCGCAAGCCCGACAACACGGTGATCCTCGATACGGGGGAGGTGCTTCAGGACACGGACGAGAACCTCATGCGGCACAGCGTGGCAAGCGATCTGCCGCCCGGCCAGAAGCTGAAGGCGACCGTCATGGTCTGGGACGAGTTCACGAACAGCCCGTGGGCAGCGGAACGTTGGCTGTTCACGAACCGTCCGCCCGCAGCCGCCTTCGATTGGCTGCCGAAGCCGGTTTACGACGGCGATCGCATCGCGCTGATGAACGGCTCCACCGATCCCGACGGCAATCCCATGACCGCCATGTGGCAGATTGCGATGCCGGACGGAACGATACTGGAACAGACCGATTGGAACGCGTCGGTCTCGGGACATCTGACGCTCGAGCGGCCCGGCGCTTACCGGGTTACGCTTACCGTGACGGACGCCTGCGGGCAGAGCGATTCCGTCGGGCATACCATTACGGTGCTTCCTCTCGGATTGTCGGCAGCGGTCAAGCACACCCCGGAGTGGGACGCGAATCGGATCGCCTATAACCGGAGCCAATCCGGCAAGGACGACATGCCGAGGGGGCCCGACATGTTCTGGCACGGCGAGACGTTTGTACTGGAGGCGGCGCCGACGGATACGGGAACTTCCGGAACCCGGGCCGCAGCGGTAGAGGCGGAATACGTCGAGCGGGGCTTGCGCGTCTCGCTGGTTCCCGATGAAGGAGGACGGTTATGGCGCGCGGAGCTGTGGGACGAATCGTTTATGGAAGGCAGCGGAGACGAACCTGCCACGTTCCGGTTTACCGTTCGCTACGAAGGCCCCGACCATATCGGTTCCGAGCGTATGGCCGAAGTGAAAGTGCGCTTAAGCGGTAACGTTTTGGAGTGGGCGGGGGTGCACCGTCAACGGTAACGGACGGAACGCTGTGACAAATGCCACAGCCGGACAAGCCGCGCGGCATTAAAATGGGAATCAACCACCAATAGAAGAGAGGGATTCCCATGATACCGCAATCGGATAAAGCGCGGCGCAAAATCGTTGTCGTCGGGGCGGGAGCCGTCGGTTCAACGACCGCATATACGTTGTTTCTGCGGGAAAGGGCCACGGAGCTCGTCCTGATCGACGTCAACATGGACAAGGCCAAGGGAGACGCGCTGGATATGAACCACGGCTTGCCGTTTGTCGGGCAAACCTCGATTCGGGCCAGCGGTTACGAAGAATGCGCGGATGCGGATATTGTCATCGTGACGGCCGGGGCCGCTCAGAGACCCGGTGAGACGCGCACCGATCTGTTGAAGCGGAACTTGGCCATATTCGACGAAATCTTGACCAACGTCATGGCCTCCGGATCGGAAGCGATTCTGCTGATCGCGACCAATCCGGTCGACCTGATGACGCAGTACAGCCAGCGGGTGACCGGTTGGCCCGCGCACCGCGTCATCGGCTCGGGCACTTTGCTGGACAGCGCGCGTTTCCGTTACCGGATCAGCCGGGAGCTGGGAGTGGACCCCAGAAGCGTTCACGCCTCGATTATCGGGGAACACGGCGACTCGGAGGTTCCGGTCTGGAGCCTTGCGAATGTGGCAGGCATGCCGGTGTCTCTTCCCGAGGAACGGAAGAAAGAGGTGTTTGTCGATACGCGGGACGCGGCTTACGAGATTATCGCCGCCAAGGGTGCCACGTATTACGCGATCGCGCTGGCGCTGGACCGGATTTGCGCGGCCATCCTCAACAACGAAGGATCGGTGCTGAACGTATCGGCGAAGCTTGACGGCCAATACGGTCTGAACGACGTTTACGCGGGCGTTCCGTGCGTCGTCGACCGGACGGGCGTCCGGAGCATTCTGGAGCTGCCGCTTCAGCCGGAAGAACTCGAAGGTCTTCGCCGTTCGGCCGAAAAGCTGACGAATCTCGCTCGGGAGACGTTCCCGGCGAAGCGGATTTGACGCAAACGTCAGGAAACTTCCCGCGGCGGCCGAATAAAGAAAAAGACCAACGCAAGCCCCGCGAGGGACAGGCCGGATACGACGATAAACACAAGCTCGTTGGAGACGGACATCATCCGCTCGAACAGGGGCGGTCCGAAGGCGACGCCCAAAAACCGGAGGCTGCTGTACAGCGACGTGACCATGCCCCGGCCCGATTTTTCAACCGATCCCGTAATCATCGTGTTCAGGCAGGGGAGCAGGAGCCCCGTGCCGATACTGCTTAAGGTTAGAAGCGAGATAAACAGCCAGATGTTGCCGTACAGCCAGATACATGCGGCCAGAGCGAGCGTGGAGCCCGCCAGCCCGATCAGCATCACCTTGCGCATCAATTTGCCGTTCTTTTTGACAAGCGCGCCGGTCGTGTAGGAGGTCACCACCAGCCCGAGCAGCGGGATGGCCAGCACCAGACCTTTCATCACACCGTCAATGTTGTACGGTTCTTTTTCCAAAATATCGGACAAGTAAAACAGAATGCCGAATAACGTAAACAACCCGAGCGATCCCGTGACGAACGACGAGATCAGCCAGCGGCCCTTTTGCTTGAATACCTTCAGAATGTTTCGGACGTAAGCGCCGAGCTTCTGGGGGGATTTTTTTTTATCGGGCTCATGGATCAGAAAAATCACCCCGAGCAGCGACAGCAGGCAAAAGACGGGAAACGCGAAAAACGACGCGTACCAGACGATGAGCGCAAGCAGGGAACCGAGAATCGGGCTGACGACTTTGCCTGCCCCGTTGGAGGCTTCGATCAACCCGAGCGCTTTGGTTTCCGTGCCGCCCTGATACGTATCGCCGATCAGCGCCATGGCGATAGGCGCGGTGCCCGCCGCTCCGATTCCTTGCAGCGCCCGGGCCCCGATGACAACCGGATAAGAACCCCAGGCGGCTCCGAACCCGGCCAGAACTCCCGCCGCTCCGTACACGATCAGGCTGGGAATCATCACCGCTTTACGCGAGAACCGGTCAGACAAATATCCAAGAACGGGTATGAACAACCCTGCTGTTACAGAAAATAACGTTATGACGAGGCTGCTCTGAAAGTTGCTTACGCCCAGCGCCGTCTCCAATTCGGGAAGCACGGGAACAAGCATGGAATTCCCGAGCACCAGCGTAAGGGGCACCGACGCAAAAGCCAGAAATTCGCCGGTTCTGCCTTTTCCTGCGCCGGAACCGGAATGGCCCCCGGAGCTTTGAGCCCGCGAAGCTTTATGATGGTCCGAATGCCCCCGGCGCGCGAAGCCCCACGGACGTTGTTTGGTGTTCTGCATGTTTCATCCTCCGAATTCGCTCGCGTTGCGATGTCTTGTCCATTAAGATAACCCCGGCAGAGACAAGGCATTCGAACGGGATTGGATTTTTCGGAGGAAAGGGTATATGATGATGAAGACGGAGGGAATGACAGATGAAGCGGAATATCTGGGTCATCGCCACCGCGTTCGTCTTGGCCGGATTCGCGGTGTATCAGCATTATTCGGAACAAGACGAATACTTGACGGCTTCGGCTTTTATGGCGGCTCCCAAGACGGGGTATCAGGCTCCGCCTTTCGAATTAAAAGGAATGGACGGCCGGACTTACGCGCTCAACGGGAAGCGGGACAAGCCGCTGCTTGTTAATTTTTGGGCTTCCTGGTGCGGTCCCTGCAAATCGGAGGCGCCGGATCTCCAGAAGCTTTATGCCAAATACGGCGACCGCATCGATTTTTACGGCGTGAACGTGACGCAGGTCGATAAGGAGAAGGACGCCCGGAAATTCGTCGAAGACTACGGGATTCAATTCCCGGTCCCGATGGACAAGGACGGCAAGGTGTCGCAAGCTTACCAGGTTCAAGCTTTCCCGACCACGTATCTGATCGACCGGAACGGCGTCATCCGCGACGCGTTTTACTTGCTGAGTCCGTCGGAGCTGGAGCGGCGCATCAAAAAAATTATTGAAAGCTGATATTCGCGGACTTGCCGCGCCAAAAACAAAACGCCCGCTTACGGACGATCAGACGACCGGAAGCGGGCGTTTATTAAGTTAATGGTTGACGAGCCCGAGGCGTTCCGCGGGGATATTGTCCGACTGGCAGACCGGCTTCCGGTTCAGGAGCGCGTAGCGGAAGCTGTCCACCAGCGCTTGCCAGCTTGCTTCGATGACGTTCTCCGATACTCCCACCGTGCTCCAAGTATTGCGGTGGTCGGTGGATTCGATCATGACGCGGACTTTGGCGGCCGTGGCGTTTTTCTCGTCCAGCACGCGCACCTTGTAGTCGGTGAGATGCATGTCCGCCAAGTCCGGATAATACTTGAGAATCGCTTTGCGCAGAGCGCTGTCCAGCGCGTTGACGGGACCGTTGCCTTCGGCTGCGGAATAGACGATATCGCCGTGCACTTTGACCTTGACGATCGCTTCCGACAATACGCCGCTGTCCGCCGTTTTGCCGACCAAAATTTTGAACGATTCCAGCGTAAAGATGTCCTCCAGGCCGCCGGCGGCTTCGCGAAGCAGCAATTCGAGCGAGGCGTCTGCGCCCTCGAATTGGTAGCCTTGATGCTCCAGCTCCTTGATCCGCTCGATCACTTCGCGCGTACGCGGGTTTTCCCGGTCGAGATCGAGGTTCAATTCCTTGGCTTTGACGAGCACGTTGCTTTGTCCCGCCAGCTCGGAGACGAGCACCCGCTGCTTGTTGCCGACCCGCTCCGGCTCGATATGCTCGTACGTGCTGGCGTGCTTCAGAATCGCCGAGACGTGGATGCCGCCCTTGTGCGCGAAAGCGGCCGAGCCGACGTACGGCTGGTTGACCGGCATGACGACGTTCGCAATCTCGTTCACGTAGCGGGCGATGCTCGTCAACTGCCGAAGCTGCTCGTCGGATACGCAGCGGTAACCCATCTTCAGTTGCAGGTTCGGAATGATGGATGACAGGTTGGCGTTGCCGCATCTTTCCCCGAAGCCGTTGATGGTGCCTTGAACCTGACGGGCGCCGGCCTGTACGGCGGCGAGGCTGTTGGCGACGCCCAGCTCGCAGTCGTTATGGGCGTGAATGCCGACCGGTGTGCCGACGCGGCTGCAGACGTCCCGGACGATATCCGACACTTCGCCCGGCAGGGAGCCCCCGTTCGTGTCGCACAGCACGATCCAGTCGGCCCCGGCTTTCTCCGCTTGGGCGATCGTGGCCAAGGCATACTCTTTGTTATGCTTGTAGCCGTCGAAGAAGTGCTCCCCGAGATAGATCACTTCCAGACCTTTTTGTTTCAAGAAGCGGACCGAGTCGTATATCATCGCCAGATTTTCTTCCAGGGTGGTGCCGAGCGCCACTTCGACGTGAAAATCCCACGACTTGCCGAAGATCGACGCGACGCTGACCCCGGATTCGACGATTTTGTTCAGGTTCGGATCTTCTTCGGGGCGCGTATGTTTGCGGCGGGTGCTGCCGAAAGCGGTAATCTTCGCGTGCTTCAGCTTCAATTCCTTGGCCCGTTCGAAAAATTCGATATCCTTGCTGTTGCTTCCCGGCCAACCGCCTTCAATATATTGAACGCCCAACTGATCGAGCTTGCGGGCAATTTTCAATTTGTCTTCGACGGACAGGCTGATTCCCTCGCCTTGCGTCCCGTCCCGGAGCGTGGTGTCAAATATGGACACGAAGTCGGACATGGTGGCGCCTCCTTGAATCACTACTGGCATTTTTCATGAAAGTCTGATAAATCATTATACCAAATACCGGGCGAAAAGTAGAGGGGTTGTTTCGTGAACCGGAGCGGGACCAGCCGCCCGCCGGTCGTTGACGGAGGCCGGTTCCTCGGATATGCTGGGGTTGAGACGGCCCCGCAGCCGCATTACGCCCGGACGGAGGAGTCAAGTCATGTCCAATGACCGGATTGACAATGTTCGCCACGCATACCCCGCCGCAGGCAGGGTCATCCTACATGTCGACATGAACGCCTTTTTCTGCTCCTGTCATGAAGCGGTGGAACCTCATAGGTATAAAGGAAAACCGACCGCCGTCTCCGGAAGCGTCGAGCTGCGCAGAGGAATTGTCGTCACTTGCAGCTACCCGGCGCGGGAATACGGCGTGCGCACGGGCATGACCGTACGCGAAGCGCTCAGGTTATGTCCCGAGCTGGTGCTGATCCAGCCGGATTTTAACCTGTACCGCAACTTTTCCCGAGGGTTTCTGCGGATCGCTTCGGATTTCTCGCCGCTCGTCGAGGCGACGTCGATCGACGAATGCTACATCGACATCACGGGCTCCAAGCAGTTCGGCACGCCTCTGGAGATCGCAGAGAGGCTGCAAGGAAGAATCCGCGAAGAACTCGGGTTGCCGTGCTCCATCGGCGTGGCGCCGAACAAGCTGCTTGCCAAGATGGCTTCCGACATGAAGAAGCCGAACGGCTTGTCGGTGCTGCGCAAAAGAGACGTGCCGCGAATCCTGTGGCCCAAGCCTTGCCAGCAGCTATTCGGTCTGGGCGCGAAAACGGCGGCCAAGCTGGAGCGGCTGAACATCCGCACGATCGGCCAGCTCGCCGCCGCAGACCTGACGCTGCTGACGAAGGAGTTCGGCGTCTACGGACATTGGCTGAAGGAAGCGGCGAACGGCCGCGACGACAGTCCGGTCGTGTCCAGCCGGGAACCGAACAAATCGATCGGGCACACGACGACGCTTCCCGCCGATCTGACTGAAGCGGAGGATATCCGCCGGGTGTTTCTGAATCTGGCCGATCAGACGGGCAGAAGGCTGCGGCGGCAGGAGATGGTCGCGGAGACGATCCAGATCGCGATTCGCGATCCGCAGATGAAGACGATCACCCGATCGCGGACGCTCGACAAGCCGACCGAGAGAACCGATGTCATCTTCGCCGAAGCTGTCCGGTTGTTCGAGAAGCATTGGGGCTACGGCAAGCCGGTGCGCCTGCTGGGCGTCACGCTGCAAAACCTGAAGCCGAGGAGCGAGTCGGCGATCCAGCTCGATCTGTTTGATTACGAGCGGGAACCCCGCAAGGAGCAGCTCCTGCGGACGATGGACCGCATCCGGGACAAATTCGGGGAGGACGCCGTCATCACGGCAGGCATGATCGGGGACGATCCGTCCGTGCTGATCCGCGATTACAAACGGAGGGGTACGTCGCTGCAAATGGACTACTTAAGATCTCCGGAAAACCGGCAAAAATAGCTTGAGGCGGACAAACTTAGGGTTTGAACTTTACAGGTTTTTGTATTATAGTGAAGTAGGAGTTTGTTCAACATAGAGACGAGATTTGTGTGAGGAGGATTTTTGAATATGGCTAAATATACGTGGGTCGACAAAGAAACGTGTATCGCCTGCGGCGCGTGCGGAGCGACAGCTCCCGACATCTACGATTACGACGACGAGGGCCTTGCCGAGGTTATTTACAACGGTGACGGCAACAGAGGCGTAACGGAAATTCCGGAAGAACTGTACGACGATCTGCAAGACGCTTCCGACGGCTGCCCGACGGATTCCATCAAAATCTCGGACACTCCTTTTAACTGAAATAGATACGAGCCAGCTCTTCCCGGACGGGAAGGGCTTTTTCTTTGGCCGGGCGCGCTGCCGATGCCGGGCGGGCTTCGCCGTCTTCTTCTAAAGATAAGGCGCGGGAGAACCGATACAATAGGAAAAGGATCACGGGAACGGAGGAGCGCCGTGCAAAGATTCGACGATCCCGAATATTTGAAGGCCTATATCCAATCGCATCCGAATCAGAAGATGGCGTGGTATCTGCTCGGTAAGGAGTACGCGGCCAAAGGGGAGGCGGGCAAAGCCGCCTACTGCTATGCCCAGGCCGGCGAAGTATACGAAGCGTTCGAGAACGAGCCTCTGCCTCCGGAGGTGCTGCAAGCGGCGAAGGCGGAATTCGAGCGCCGCACGCGCCAGTCGGATGCCGACGCCGCATCTGCGGCAATCGGCGCGGACAGGAAGGAGAAGCCCGCCCCGAACCGCAGGCGGTGGCGGCTGGCGCTGCTGGCGCTGACGTTAGCGGGGTTCGCCATCGCGTTTGCGCCGGACTCCGCCGAGGCTCCCGCTGCCGGGACCGGGCCGGGGCATTCGGCGGAGTCCGGCTTGGCTCGGGGAGAAGAACGGCACATCTGGCATTGGGTGGACCCGAGACGGTCTTCGGCCTATCTCGGCGGCATGGTCGGTCAGTGGACGGAACAACTTCCCGACAAACGGTTGACCCTGACCTTGCTCGAACTGGCCGAAGCGGAGCGATGGCTCCGATGGGACTCGCCGCCGAAGCCGCTGCTGTCGTTGACGGGAGGGGCGGGAGAGCCGAGCTGGACGGCGAATTGGCATGACGCATCGCGCTGCGATTGCGAGCCTGCCCCGTTCGAAGCGCCGGCCTCGGTCGGCTTGTGGCAGGACCGGCTGGAGCAGGAGGCGGTGCTGCGCACGGCGGTCCGGTATTACGCGGAGGCCCATGGCTCGCCGCCGGAGTCCCCCGAGCAGTTGGCGCGTTCCTATCCGAACAACGCGATATCGGGGATCACGCCCTTGATGCGGAAGCTTTTCCCGTCCGTTGCGGAATCGTACGGACAACCGTCCCGCGGCGGATTCGGGACGGGCAAGGCGGACGGGCGAGAAAAGTCGGGAGAGACGGCGGCCGGCGGAGAGCGGCTGCCGGACACGCTGGCGATCGTCGTCGACCGGGCGAATTACCGCCTGGCGCTGGTGAGCGGTCCGGTCATCCTGCGAAGCTATCCGGTCGGTCTCGGCGGCGAGCGGACACCGGAGGGCACGTTCCCGATCACGGAGAAAGTCAAAAATCCGAACGGCACCGACAAGGGCGCGTTCGGATCGCGGGGGATGACGCTCGGCGACACGTTATACGCCATTCACGGCACAAACGAGCCGGACAGCATCGGCAAAGACGAATCGCTCGGCTGCATCCGCATGCGCCGGGAAGATATCGAGGAGTTGTTCGCGCTTGTTCCGCTCGGCACGCCGGTGACGATCGGGCGCGGCCTGCTTCCCGACGAGCTCGTCCGGCGTACCCCGGGTTATGCGATTCCTTCCTCCGCGGAGGAGGAAAATCCGGGCAAAATCTACAAATGGCTGTCGTAAATTCACGGCACCCAAATGTACTTTTGCATTTCGCATGGCCCAAAACGACCGCCGGGCGGTCATAGACCAGAAACAAGAAATGGCGACGCACTGGCGAAAACCATGCACCGCCATTTTTTCGGCAAGCCGTTCGAACTTCCTATAGAGACAGTCCCTTCGGTCCGCTTGGGCATATGCAACCGGTTTAACCGTTTGCAACAATCAGAGCAATAAGTGCGATCAGCAGCACACCGACGATGGAGGCGACCCCTATGATCGCTTTTTTGTTCGCTTGTTCGGACTGCTTGCGCTGGAGAGCGGGAGGTTTGCGTTTCACGCGGCATTCTCCTCTTCTCTGAATTGGACATACTTTCATTATAAGCGCGTCCAGCTTTAAATGAAAGACGGAAAATGGTAAACTGTTACGGGAAGCCGCGAGCGCCACAGACCGGGGATATCCGGGCTAATCGACGAAACAGGTGAATACGAATGCTGTATCAGAAATGCTTAAAGCCGATATTTTTCCGGATGGACGCGGAGAACGCCCATCATTTCGTTATTCATACCATGAAATGGGCAGGCGCCGTGCCGGGCGGCACGGGCTTGCTTCGCGCGATGTGGGGAGTCCCGCGCGTGCCGGAGCTGGAAATGAACGTAGCGGGACTGACGTTTCCGGGCCCCGTCGGATTGGCGGCGGGATTGGATAAAAACGGCGTCGCCGTCGACGCATTCTCGTCCGTCGGCTTCGGCTTTGTCGAGGTCGGCACGGTTACGCCCCAGCCCCAGCCGGGCAACGACAAGCCGAGGCTGTTCCGGCTGCCTCCGGACGAAGCGCTGATCAACCGGATGGGCTTCAACAACGTCGGTGCGGACGAGATGGAACGCAATTTGTCGAAGCTGACCCGGCACCGGGTTCCCGTAGGGGTCAATATCGGCAAAAACAAATGGACGCCGAACGAGCGGGCCGAGGACGATTACCGGGCATGCATCCGCAAGCTTCACAAGCATGCCGACTTTTTTGTCGTCAACATCAGCTCGCCGAACACCCCCGATCTGCGCAATCTTCAGCATGGCGAAGAATTGCGGGGACTGCTGGCGGCGGTGACGGACGAGTTGGCGAAGCAGGCGAACGGCGGAACGCGGAAGCCGGTATTTGTCAAGATCGCGCCGGATCTCAGCGATGCCGAGCTCGAATATATGGCGGATACGATCGCCGCCAGCGGCGTATCGGGCATCATCGCCACCAACACGACGCTGTCCCGGGAAGGGCTGACGCACGGCAACCGCGCCGAGGCGGGCGGTCTCAGCGGCCGGCCGCTTACGGAGCGTTCAACGCAGGTCGTGCGCCGTCTGTACCGGACGACGGGAGGACGCTTGCCGATCATCGGCTGCGGCGGCATCTTCACGGCCGAAGACGCGTATGCGAAGATCCGGGCGGGCGCGAGCCTGGTCGAGATCTACACGTCTCTCATCTATAAAGGGCCAGGCATCGCCGGTCATATTCAACGAGGACTGCTTGCCGCGATGCGGCGCGACGGATTCACGCATCTCTCCCAGGCGGTGGGGGCCGATATCACATCTTGACGGGAGGCGCTCCGATGGACGGTAGGGATTGGGGCAAGTTTTTGCTGCCATACGAACAGGCGTTGGAGGAATTGAAGGTCAAGTTCAAGACGCTCCGCAGCGAGCTCAAAAACCGTGAAGAATACTCGCCGATCGAATTCGTGACCGGACGCGTCAAACGAGTCTCAAGCATTCTGGAAAAAGCAAAGCGTCTGCAAATTCCGCTGGAGCAAGTGGAGCAGATGGAGGATATCGCCGGACTGCGCATCATGTGCCAGTTCGTTCAGGATATCGAAGTGGTCAGCAAGCTGATCGAACAGCGCCAGGATATGCGGGTCGTCAACGTCAAGGATTACATTACGAATTATAAAGAGAGCGGTTACCGCAGCTACCATATGATCGTGGAATATCCCGTTCAAACTTCCCTCGGCATGAAAAGGGTGCTGGCGGAAATCCAACTGCGGACGCTGGCGATGAATTTTTGGGCGACCATCGAGCATTCCTTGAATTACAAATACAAGGAGAAGCTCCCGGACGAAGTGAAAATGCGGCTGCGCAAAGCGGCGGAAGCCGCGTTCCAGCTCGATCAGGAAATGTCGAGCATCCGCCAGGAGATCGTGGACGCGCAAAAAATGTTCCAGGACCGTTCCAATCTCGTATCCAAAATATTAAGCGACATCCAGTCGCTGTATTTCTACAGGCATGTGAGGGAAGCGGCCGCGTTCCAGCTCCGGTTCAACGAGCTGTGGGAGCAGGAGGACCCGGTCGCGCTGCGGAAGCTCGCCGACGACGTGACGGCGGCGCTGGATCGGGCCAAACAGGCCGAGCTCTCGCGCAATCCGTCGGAGGCCGGAGACCGCGGCGGCGGAGCTTGAGCCGACCGGCGGTCGGCATCGGGACGCGAGGGCGGTGAGACGGATGTACGACCGGCTGTACGTCGAATTTCTGCGCCGGTTTAACGTCGAGAGGGATTATTACGAATGCCACGATCTGATGGAGGAGCTGTGGCTGGAGGAAGGCCGCAAGCCGCTGTACCAGGGGCTGCTCCAGGTTGCGGTCGGCTTGTATCACCACGGCAACGGCAACCCGGGCGGCGCGGTCAAGCTGCTTCGGCAGGCGGCCGGCAAGCTCGCCGGTTATCCGCCGCATAGCCTGGGCATCGATCTCGGCAAGCTCCGGACGGAGTCGCTCGCCTATCTCGAACGGCTCGAAGCGTCGTTGCGTCCGGGGGCGGAACCGATGAAGCCCCGCGACCTGACGATCGACATACTCGACCCGGAGCTGCGGCGGCGGGTCGAGCGCGATTCGCCGGACGGCGGATCGGGCGGTTAACCGCATATCGACGAACCGGCCCCGCCGAATGTTCATTCGGACAGGGCCGGTGCCTTTAAAGAGACGTTACGCCTTATGTTTGTTGAAGAACGCTTTGAACATGTCGGCCGTATTGCCTTCATTGGCGGATTCGGCGTAACCGCCGACCATACGCTCGACTTCTTTGCCGTCTTTATAGTAAACAAGGGTTGGGGTCGCTTCGATGTTGTATTTTTTCCAGCCTTCCTCGAACTCCAGCAGGTTGAACTGCAGAGGCGTCACGCCGGCTTCCTTGGCGATCGGCATCAGCTTCGGAGTGGTCGCTTTGCAGTATGAGCACGTGGACGAGAAAAAGTAGACGAACGTGCCTTCGTTGCTTTTGATTTTGGCGTCGAGTTCGTCGGGCAGCACGATATTCTGATAGTTCGGATCGTCGAGCAGCTTCGCCGTTTCCGGATGCAGCTTCGAGACGGCGATCCCGTAGACGTTGTCCGTGCTATTGTCCTGCGATAACACGTTCAGCCCGTAAAGACCGCCGAACAGAACAATGACAAGCCCTAGATAAATCGCGATTTTTTTCATAAGATAACGGGAAACCTCCTTGGCGGTTCGGCCTTCGAATCATGGGTCGGCTACGACACTCATTCTACCGCCCGAAGGTGCCGGGCGCAAGTCAAGAGATTTCCCGGTTGTGAACAAATGATGACGATAGAAAGAGCGGACGCCTATGACCATTAAACTGCCGGAACATTTCCGGGAACGGATGAAGGAGCTGCTTGCCAGCGAATACGATGAATTCGAAGCGTCGTACGGCCGGCCCGCGCAAGCCGGTCTGCGGTTGAATCCGCTGAAGACGGGCAAGCCGGGACAAGCGGACAAAATCGCACCCGCGTGGAGGGAACAGCCGGTGCCGTGGTGCCCGACCGGCTATTATTTGCCGGAAGGCGCAAGACCCGGGAAGCATCCGCATTATCATGCCGGAATCTACTTTATACAGGAACCGAGCGCGATGGCGCCCGTGGAGCTGCTGGACGTCAAGCCCGGAGACCGGGTGCTCGATCTGTGCGCGGCGCCCGGCGGCAAAAGCACGCAAATCGCCGGAAAACTGGCCGGCTCCGGGCTGCTCGTATCCAACGACAATCATCCCGACCGGGCCAAAGCGCTGCTGAAAAACATCGAGCTCGCCGGCGTGCGCAACGCCGTCGTGCTGAACGAGACGCCCGAGCGGCTGTCGGGGCGATTCGCGGGCTTTTTCGATAAAATTCTCGTCGATGCGCCTTGCTCGGGAGAAGGCATGTTCCGCAAAGACCCGGACATGCTGCGGGCCTACGACGCCTACGGCGTCGACAGATGCTCGGCAATGCAACGCTCGATCCTGGCCGAAGCGGTCAAAATGCTGAAGCCGGGGGGCACACTCGTATATTCCACCTGCACGTTTTCCGCCGAGGAGAACGAAGGCGTCATCGCGGAACTTCTGAAGGATCGGCCGGAGCTGGAGACGGTGGAAGCGCCGCTGCGGCATCTGTTTGCGCCCGGACGCCCGGAATGGCTGGGCGAAGGCGGGGCCGGCAGCTTGGCCGATTCGTTGCGCCGGACCGTCAGGCTGTGGCCGCATCGTATCCGCGGCGAAGGCCACTACGCGGCGGTGATCCGCAAGCATCCGGACGCGGCGGACTCCGAACCGTCCCGCGCGCCCAGGGAAGACCGCAGCCTGCCCGCGCCCACGCGTTCGGAGTGGTCGGCGGCAGAGGAAACGCTGCGCGAATGTGTGAACGCGCCTATCGAAAAAGACCGCCGCTGGGCGACGTTCGGAGGCCTGCTGACGCTTGTCCCGGAGGGCCTTCCCTCCCTGGAAGGGCTTCGCGTGGTCAGACCGGGCTGGGCGGTCGGATCGTTCAAAAAAGGCCGGTTTGCCCCTTCGCACGCTCTGGCGTTGGGGATCGCCGCGGAGGATGCGATTCGGTCCGTCGATTTCGGCGCGGACCATCCCTATACGATCCGGTATCTGAAAGGAGAAACGCTGGAGACGGGCGCGGACGAGCTGAAGCTGTCGCCCGGTGCCGGTCCGAAAGGATTCGTGCTTGTGACGGCGGACGGTTTTCCTTTGGGCTGGGCCAAATGGCAGGACGGATACCTGAAAAACGAATATCCTCCCGCATGGAGGTGGACGCCGTGAAAGGCAAGATGCGAGTCGACAAGCTGCTGACGCATATGGGCGTCGGCAGCCGGAAGGAGATCAAAGGGCTGGCCAAGTCCGGACGCATCGCGGTGAATGGACAGACGGTGAAAGACAGCGGGCAGCAGGTTGACCCGGCAGCCGACGAGATCACGGTCGACGGCCGCCCGATCGTCTACAAGGAATTCGTGTACCTCATGATGAACAAGCCCCCGGGGGTCGTCTCCGCCACGGAAGACAACCGGGACCGGACGGTTATCGATCTGCTGAGCGAAGAGCACGCGAACTTCCAGCCGTTCCCCGTCGGAAGGCTGGATAAGGATACGGTCGGCCTGCTGCTGCTGACCAATGACGGCAAGCTGTCCCACGAGCTGCTGTCGCCCCGCAAGCATGTGCCCAAAACGTATTACGCCGAGGTGGAAGGCGACGTCGACGAGCGGGATGTCGCCGCGTTCGCCGCGGGCGTCAAGCTGGATGACGGTTATGTAACGCTCCCCGCCGTTTTGACCGTGCTGGAACGAAGTTCCGACGGCCCAAACGGCTTGTCCCGCATCGAATTGACCATCACCGAAGGAAAATTCCATCAAGTGAAACGGATGTTCCTGGCTGTCGGCAAGCGGGTCCGGTATTTGAAACGCGTTTCGATGGGGCCGCTGAAGCTCGACCCCGAGCTGGGCGAAGGCTCTTACCGCGAATTGACGGAGGAAGAACTTGCGCTGCTCCAATGCAGGGAATAACGCCTATCGACACCCCGACCGAATGGGGGGTTCCGGGCGGCCGCGCAAGCGGCCGCCCCGCAGGTTATCAGAAGCAGTGGGGTCAGAGCCCCAAAACCAGCCGGAAAAAAAGAACGAGAATGATGCCCGCATGCGTAAAGATTCCACCAACGTGGGACATTCCGCATTCCTCCTTCAAGGATTAGAATTCCGAATGCTTACGAATTCTATCTGGGCTGCGGCTCGCAATCGGCATACTTCACTATATACGGGGAAAGGCCTGCAAGATTGGACATTGACCTAGATCTAATAATTTGGGCTCGGTTCGGCAACGCTAGAGTTGGATTCCACAGATATGGCGGAGGCGAACAAGATGGCGGATATCGCAATCCGGCCGGCGATGCGGACGATCGGCGGCGAAGTGAACGATATACTGTGCGATGGGCGTTTTGTCGGCATGTTGACGCTTGTATACCGCGAGTCGGACCGGCTGATGGGCATTTTGACGCTGGAGCAGCAGGCGCTGTTCCGTCACGACAAGCCCGAGATCGAACGGTGGGCGCGGCAATACGTCTACCAGATGGCCGATGCGATCGGCGCGGAAGATTGCGATTGGGTGATCGTCCACGGAAACGTGGAGCATCCCGACAAGCGGGGCAAGAAAGAACGGAGAACGTTGGTCTACTCGGGGCCGGGGAATTCGTATGCGGAGCAGGACGAGTCCTATGGCGATTACGAGTCGGACGACGCCGAGACGATCCAGATGCGACAAGGCGGAGCCACACAAAGTCAAGGCCAGTTCAGGAGGCAGGGCAAGAACGGCCGGGGAACGGCTCCGGGCCAGCAGCCGGGCATGCAGCCCCAAGGACAAAACCAGGGCCAGAGCCAAGGGCAAGGACAACAGCAAGCCCAACAGCAAGCCCAACAACAAGTCCAACAACAAGCCCAAGGGCAAGCGCAGGGTCAGAACATGGCGCAAGGGCAGCCGCAAGCTTCGGGCATGGCGCAAGGGCAGCCGAACGGTTTCGGCCAGCAGGGAGGGGCGCAGCGCTCCGTCCGTCCGAAAGGAAGGAAGCTGGAATTGTCGCTTGTCGAGGAGACGGACGACAAGTTCGAATACCGTCTGCGCGACCACAAAAAAGCGTGGTTGGCGGAGGCGACGCTGCGTCTTCGCGGGTCCAGGGGGATCGGCGAGGTGCATTGGCTGGCGGAGCCGGATGAAGAGGACATCGACCGCGTTGCCGAACTGATCGCCGCGGAGCACGAAGACAGCCGCATCCGTTCCTTAATCATTGAAATGTACTACGAAGGCGAGCCGCTGGAGACGGTGGAACTGAAGCTGGAAGAACCGAAGAAGGCGAGCCAGCCTCTCGGACAGAGCAGTCAATCGCAAGCCGGCGGGCAGGCCGCGGCCGCGAACGGGGGCAGCGCCAACGCCTCGGGGCGGACGAGAGGCCGGAAAAACGAAGAGTGCGAAATTGTGCTGGTCAGGGACCAGGGGGACACGCTGACGTACAACATTTTTGAACCCTCCGATCCTTCCCCGCTCGGCGCCGCCGTGGTCGATTTGTCGCAACGGGAGGTCAACGGCGAAGTCCGGTTTTTCACGCCGCAGGACGAATTGCGGCGCGAAGATATCGCGTATCAACTGCTGAGGGAGATCGACAAAGAGCGTGAATTCGAAACGTGCACGCTGTCCATGATCGAAAACCAGCAGATCGTCGACGAAATGGTGTTCGAATCGAGCCCGGTTCATTGACGCCGGCCGAGGCTTCATCCGGCCGGACGCCGAAGCCCCTTGGGCAGATGGTTTTTGACGGTATCGCCGGTACACTTGCCCCATCCCAGCGGCAGTCCGTCCACCGCGACCAGGCACCAACCGGGAGCCAGCCCTTCGGTCGGCGCAATCGTCTCCCCCCGCAAATAGGCGTCCGCCTCAGGTGAACCGGACGCATAATTCGCCGCCCGGGCCCGCTCGGCCGTTAGCGCCATGGCTAACGCGTGAGCGGGCTCGAGCCGGTTTTTGCGGACATCCGCGACATGCAAGCCGGGTCTCGGCACCTTCAAGCCGTCCGCCCATCCTTCGGGCAAGGGACGGTCCGGAAGCGAGGGCATCCAGAACAGGCGGTCGCCGAACAGCAGCGGTTCCCCTGCGGGAAGCGCCAGTCCCGGCGCGATCTCGCGCAGCATCGCCTCGGCTTGCTTCCAGGCGTCCGCCGCCGCTTTATCGGGCCGGCGCCTCCCGGACTTCCGGCGGACGGACTCGGAGCCGGCTTCGTCCCGCTTGCGCAGCAGCGCGGCAAAATGCCCTTCGCCCAGGGTGCGGTGGGGCCAGTAGCGTTCCGTCCGAACCAGCTCCCAATCCGGGCGCGCGGCCAAAAAGTTCGCCAGCACCCCCTCGTTCTCCCTCTCGTTAAACGTACATGTCGAGTAGACGAGCCGTCCGCCGGGCTTCACCAGGTCCGCCGCGCGGCTCAGCACGTCCTCCTGACGCGCCGCGCACGCTTCGACCTGCTCCGGGGACCATTCGCGAACGGCGTCCGGATCTTTGCGGAACATCCCTTCTCCCGAGCAGGGCGCGTCCAGCATAACCGCGTCGAAAATCGCCCCGAACCGGCGGATCAGCGCGTCGGGAGCGGCGCTGACGACAATCGCGTTCGTTATCCCCATCCGCTCGATATTTTCGGACAAGATCGCCGCCCGTCCCGGGTGGATCTCATTGGCGACGAGCAGGCCGGTTCCCGCCAGCTTGTCGGCGATGTGCGTCGCCTTGCCTCCGGGGGCGGCGGCGAGATCCAGCACCAGCTCGCCCGGCCTCGGCGCCAGCAGCTCCGCCGCCGACATGGCCGACGGCTCCTGGATATAATAAGCGCCGGCGGCATGATACGGATGCTTGCCGGGCCGCGCTTGCTCCGGATAGGCGTATCCGGTCGGGCACCAGGGCACGGGCTCCAAGCCGAAGGCATCGCGAATCGCTTCAAAGCGGGGGTCGTCTGCGGTCAGCTTGGCCGTGTTGAGCCGTAGGCCGTACGTGCGCGCGGCGGCGTAGCTGTTCAGGAATGCCTCCGCTTCCACGGGGCCCAACTGTCGGGTCATTTGTTCGAGATAGGCGTCTGGCAGCTTGGGCTGCATCGGGTTCCGTGTGGTCAAGTGAAGCTCCTCCAACGTTGACGGCGGACGCGGCTCCAAGCCGCCGGGTTCCGCCATCGGATGACTCGTCTCATTATACCCGGAAGAGGCCGGCGAAAAAAAGAGCGGCGGCCTCTTCGGCCGGACGCTCCGGAAAAACGATGTTCCCCGCCCGCATCCTACAGTTCGGCGCCGGCTCCGTCGGCCGGTGCCCCGGCCGACGCCGCCTTGCTGCGGCGGGAATAGCCGCATACCTTGTTTTTCCCGGTCGTTTTGGCCTGATACATCGCCTCGTCCGCCATCTTGACGATCTGCTCCGCTTTTGTCTCCGACTTGCTCTTGGCATATCCGACGCTGACGGTCACGATGGTCTCCTGCTCGACCCGGGCGCGGAATCGCTCCGCCCATTCGGCGGGCTTCACCTTCGGATCGGTCAGCGCGATCACCATCTCCTCGCCGCCGTACCGTCCGGCAAAGCCGCAGCCCGCGGCTTCTTCGCGCGCGATCTCGGCCACCTGCTTGAGGGCTTCGTCTCCCTTGTCGTGGCCGACCGTATCGTTGAGCTTCTTGAAATTGTCAATATCGCTGAAGACGATCGCGATGCCGGCGCCGCTGCGGAGATGGCGTTCGATCCGTTTTTGCATGTACGCCCGGTTGTACAGGCCCGTCAGCCCGTCCGTAATCGACGAGCGGTAAATGTTATTCAGCAGCTCGACCGTCCGCTCGAATAAAAACACGAGGATCAGTCCGTAATACATTATCGGCACGTACAGGTGGATCAGCTCCAGCGCCCGGACGGAACGGTTCCAAATATGCACGTTCAGCGTCTCGGCCAGCACCGACACGAAGTAGACGAACAGGAACAGCCGGTACAACCCCGGCTGGTTCGTGCGCCCGGGCAAATGATGATAACATAAAAACAGAATCAAAAACGAGTAAAGCTGGAAGCCGACATTCTGCAACAGGGAGATTTGCTCGGGCGTCCCTCCCGAAATCGCCGGCAGCTTGAGCGACACGATCGTCAGCGCGAGCGGAGGCAGGAGGCCGGCCGCGAAAATGAGATACTGCTTCAGCTTGGCCGTATTGTATAATTGATACAGCGCGAATTGCAGCAGAAGAAACGACGACGTTTCCAGAAACCGCCCGACGACGTTGGGGGTGTCCGGCTCGCTCTGGCCCGTATACAGGGCGGGCAAGATCAGATGGTTGCCTATGACCAGCAGCACCGAAAGGCTGAGCAAGGCGAACGCCGGACGCCGGCGGGAGCGGTACAGCCGGAGCGACATGTACAGCATCATCGCCAGGATCGGCAAAATCATGGCCATTACCAGCCAATATTCAAGGGAGCGGTCCAGCAGGATCGGTTCCATCGGGCGAAATCTCTCCGTTTTCGTCAGGAAGTGGCGTCATGCGTCTATCATTATAGCAGATAGACAGAGGGGCTTTGGTGCCGATTTGATAGGCCGGAAGGAGCAGATGCAATCATGAGAATCTTACAAGCGTTGTTTTTCCCGCCGGAGCAGCCGGGCGGCGTGTCCTCGATGGTGCCGTATATCCACGAAGGCTTTCGCCATCTCGGATGGGAGATGGATTTGTTTTCCCTGCCGAAGCGGGTCAGGTCCAAAGGGCAGGAACCGATCGGATTCGACACGTTCGACTGGACGGTGTACAAGGGCTTGCCCGTGATCGAAAAATATATGCAGACGTTCCGGGACTACGTCTGGTGGACGCGAATGCGGATAAAAGAGCCGTACGATCTGATCCACGCGCATCATCCTCTGGTCGCGCTGGCCATGAAGCACGTATTTCCCGAGACGCCGGTGATCGCCACGATTCACTCCAGCTACGAACGCGAGCTGATCCTGAACGGAAGAATAGCGGCAGGGGGGCCGGAGGAGCGGTTTTTGACCTCGCTGTACGGCGAGCTGGAGGCCAAAGCCGAGCTGGTCATGACGGTGTCCCAGGCGTTCAAGCGGTATATGAGCGCGTACGTTCGCGAGCCCGAACGCATCCGCGTGATTCCGAACGGCTTCGACGAGCGCCGGTTCCGGCCCACGCCGCATGAGAACGCCGTTCCGCAATTGATCACCGTCTGCCGTCTCGTGCCGGCCAAAGGGCTCGACGTGCTGCTGCGCGCCTGCGCGGAAGTCAAGCGGCGCGGGGGCCGGTTCGTGCTGCACCTGATCGGCGACGGCCCGAGCCGGACGGAGCTGGAGGCGATGGCGGCGGAGCTGGGCATTTACGAGGATATCATCTTTTACGGCTACATGCTGCATCCCGAGGAATTTATGCCGTTTGCGGACATATTCGTGCTGCCGTCCCGGGCGGAGGCGTTCGGCAACGTGTTCGCCGAGGCGGCTTTGTGTCTGCTGGCCCTGATCGGCACCGATGTGGGCGGCATCTCCGAGCAGATCGAGGACGGGAAAAACGGGCTGCTCGTTCCGGTCGACGACGTCATGGCTCTGGCGGACGCGATCGAGAAGCTGTGCGCCGATCCGGACTTCCGGTATGCGCTGGCGCGGGCGGCCCGGGAAAAAGCCAAATCCCAATATTCGCTTCGCCGCGTCATCGTGCAGTTGACGGAGGTTTATGAGACGATCGCGAACCGGCGCCGCACGGGGGAGTTCGGGACGTGAAAGCGTTCAAATTCATTCATGCCGCCGATCTCCATCTGGACAGTCCGTTTGTCGGGCTGGAGCGTTTGCCGGAGGCCGTTCGGCGGCGCATACGGGAATCGACGTTCCGCGCGCTCGACCGGCTTGTCGGCATTGCGATCGAGGAGCGGGCGGACGCCGTCGTGATCGCGGGGGACGTGTATGACGCCGCGGACCGCAGCCTGCGGGCGCAGCTCAAGTTCCAGAGAGCGCTCGAAACGCTGTCGGAGCGGAACATCCCGGTCTACATATCGCACGGCAATCACGATCCGCTGGACGGCGCTCGGGCTTCGCTCGATATGCCGCCGGGCGTGCACGTGTTCGGGGGAGCCGAAGCCGAATGCGTGCCGGTGGAAGGCGGACGCCGGGGCACGCTCGCCTGGGTGCACGGACAATCGTTCTCCACGCGGGCGGTGACCGACAATCTGGCCGCGGGATTTGCCCGCCGCCGGAGTGATCTGTTCCAGATCGGCCTGCTGCACGCCAACGTGGACGGCGATCCGGAGCACGACAATTATGCGCCGTGCCGGCTGCGGGACCTGGAGGCTTCGGGGATCGACTACTGGGCGCTCGGACATGTGCACGCCCGGCGCGTGTTAAGCGAAGCGCCTTATGTCGTCTATCCGGGCAACCTGCAGGGACGCAGCATCCGCGAGACGGGAGCGAAAGGCTGCTACGCCGTCGAAGTCGCCGATTCCGGCCGGGCGTCCCTCCGGTTCCGCCCGGCGGATCAGGTCCGGTGGCGGTCGGCTCCGGTCGATCTGACGGCCGTCCGGACGGCGCAAGAGCTTAAATCGGCCATGGAGCGTGAGGTGGAAGCGGCCAGGCGGGAGTCGGACGGACGGGCATGCGTCGTGCGCTTCCGGCTGAAGGGCCGCTCCCCGCTGTATCGGGAGCTGTCGGCGTCCGGGGGTGCGCTTCAGGAACTGCTTGCGGAGATCCGCGAACGGGAAGCGCTGCGCGCGGCCGACGACGAGTATGCGTTCGTCTGGCCGAGCGGCGCCGTTCTGGAGGCTTCGGGCATGCCGGTCGATCCGGAAGCGTGGCGGGGACAGGAAGGATTGCTGGGCGAGATCGTCGCCGCCGCCGACCGGCTGGCGGCGGACCCCAAGGCCGCGGAAGAATGGGCCAGGCGGACCCTCGCCGCGCTGCTGGACGGCAAGGCGGCGGTATGGCTGCGCGAATCGGACAAGGATGTCGCCCGCTGGCTGCTGGAAGCGAGAGAGCTGGCGGTTGCGGCCGCTTGGGAACAGTTGGAACGGGAGGGTCGGGGCGATGCGGATTGAGTCGATGTCGATCGAGCGCTTCGGCATGCTGTCGCGCTGCGCCATCGAGCCCGGCGAGGGAGCGACGCTGATCTACGGCCCGAACGAAGCGGGAAAAAGCACCTGGATGAACTTCGTGCGATTCGGGCTGTTCGGCTTTCCGCCGAAGCTGGCTCCCGCGGAGAAATACGCGCCGCCTGGCGGGGGCGCTTACGGCGGAAGCGTCGTCGTGTCGTGGCCGGACGGCCTCCGCATCCGGATCGACCGCTCGGAGAGCGGCGCGGGCCGGGGCGGCCGCTCTTCCGGGTTCGGCGCGACGCTGCTCGGCGAAGGCTCGGCTTCGCCCCCGATCCGCTCCGCGGAAGCCGAATACGCCGCCCGGCTGGGGCCGGTCGACGGCGCGTTGTTCCGCCGCTGGTTCGCCGTCGGATTGGACGATCTGCGGCAGTTGGGCGCGCTGGAAGGGGAGGCCGTCGGCCGCTTCCTGCAGGGAGCGGGCTGGGGCGGCGACGGCTGGGCGGCCGCCGCCGCGGAAGAGAAGCTGCAAAGCGCGATGGACAAGCTGTACCGCCCGCGCGGCCAGCGGGAGATCAACGCGACGCTTCAGGAGCTGGAAGCGGCGCAGCGGGAGCTGCGCGACGCGAAGGAAGCGCTCGGCGCGTTTAACGAGGCGGTCGAGGAGGGCCGCCGGCTGGAGCGGGAGATCGAGGCGGCCGAACGGCGGCTCGCGGAGAAGCGCCGGGAGCTGCTGCGCCTGGAGCGGGCGGCCGAAGCCCAGCCTCACGCGGCGCGGCTCGCCGTGCACCGGGAGCGGCTCGCCGCGCTTGGCGGCGAGCCGGAGGGCGATTGGCCGGAGGATGCGGCCGAACGGCTGGAGCGGCTCGCCGCCGCGCTGGAGCAGGCGGAGCTGGAGCTGGAGCGGGCCGGCCGGGCGCTGCGGGAGGCGCGGGAAGCCGCGGAGTCGCTGCCCGACGGCCGGCGGGATGCGCCGCTGCTGGAGCGGCGGGGCGAGCTGGAGGCGCTGCTGGCGGAAGCCGCGGTCTACCGCGAGCAGCGCGACCGGCTCGCTGCGGCCGCCGAGGAGGAACGGCACCTGTCGGAGCGGTTGTCGGAGCTGCTGGCCCAGGCCGGGCCGGACTGGACGGAGCGGCGGCTGCGGGAGCAGCGGGCCGATCTCGCGGCGAAGGACACGATCCGGGCCGCGCGGGACCGGATCGCGTCGCTGCAGCGCGCCGCCGAGCAAGCCGACGCCGAGCTCGTCTCCGCCGAACGGCTGGCCGCGCAGGCGGCCGACGCCGAACGGGAGGAGCGGCAGGCGATCGCAGCGCTGGACGACCGGTTGGCGGCGCTCGACGCGATGATCGGCGCGCCGGAGGACGATCGGGCCGCCGCCGCGCTGTGGGAGAGCCTCGCCGCGGAGACGGCCGCCTGGCGCGCGGAACGCGAGTCGGCGCTCGTCCGCGAGCGGGCCGAGGCGCTGCTGGCGGACGAGCGCGCCCGGCTCGCCGCGGAAGCCGACCGGCAGCGCAGCGCGGGCGCCGCGATGCTGCGCCGGCTGGCGGCGCTGCTCGGCGCCGGCGGCGTAGCCGCCGGAGCGGCCGCCGGCTGGGCCGGCGCTTGGCCCGCCGCCGCAGGGGC